>JALUMZ010000167.1 GCA_027055635.1 Campylobacteraceae bacterium | reverse complement strand
AATAAGTTTGATAAAGATTACAAAAAAGGGAGAATAAGACCTATAATCCTACAGAAGCAAATAACATTAAATATGCTATTTGCTTCTATATTTTCTATATTTTTTCACCTTTGGCTTCGGTTTCAACATACTCTTTTCCCATCAAAACCATAGCTTTTTGTTTGATGCCTTTAATGGTAAAACCAAATTTCTTAAAGAGCTCATTTGCGGGTGCACTTGCTCCGAAACTATTCATGCCCAAAACCTCATCGGCAAATCTATACCACTCATTTCCACTTGCAGCTTCTACTGCTAAAACTTTTGTATTTGGGTCTATCACTTCATCTATATACCCTCTATCTTGCTCAATAAACAAGTCAAAACAAGGTACACTGACTACATTTGCATTTATACCGGCTAACTCTAAATGACAGGCGGCTTTGAGTGAAGGCATAAGTTCACTTCCACTTGCTATGATAGTAAGTGTTGCATTTTCTCTTTTTTTGATTAAATATCCACCTTTTTCTACTTCTCCAAATGCAATCTCTCCTGCTTTTAGAGTTTGCAATTTTTGACGAGATAAAACAAAGGCTGACGGTGAATTTTTCATACTAAGGGCTTTCTTCCAACACTCTACATTTTCACTAGCATCCGCAGGACGGAAAGTATAAAAATTTGGCATTGCACGAAATTGACTAAGTTGTTCTATGGGCTGATGTGTTGGTCCATCTTCTCCAACACCTATGCTATCGTGTGTCCAAACATAAAAATTTTGGATACCCATGAGTGCTGATAGTCTAGCTGCCGGTTTTAAATAATCACTAAATATAAAAAATGTAGCACTAAACGGCATAAAAAGACCATACAGAGATATGGCATTTGTTATAGCTGCCATAGAGTGTTCACGAATACCAAAATGGATATTTCTACCTATCGGAAACTCTCCCATATCATTTAGGTAACTTTTATTTGATGGAGCCAAATCTGCACTTCCACCAACAAAACCCGGAATCGCTCTAGCTATTGCATTTAGTATCTGTCCATTGCTGTCTCTAGTGGCAACTTGCGAACTATCTTCATAAGATGGCCAAGCGATTTTTGAAAAATTAGGATTTAAAAGTGCTTTTAGCGCTTCATTTTGCTCTATCAAAGGAGCTTCATTTAAAAGTTTTTTCCACTCTCTCTCATACAAATCACCTTTTTCAACGGCACAAGCAAATCTAGCTTTCACATCTTCACTGATAAAAAACTTCTCTTTAGGATTAAATCCTGCTCTCTCTTTTGATTTTTCTATCACCTCTTCACCTAGAGGTGCACCATGTGTAGCGCTACTTCCCTCTAATCCTACAGCACCTTTTCCTATGATAGTTTTTGCAATAATCAGGTATGGTTTACTCTGCTCTTTTGCATTATTTAAGACCTCATCTATCTCTTCATAGTCATGCCCGTCTATACGAGATACCTGCCAACCGGCGGCTTCAAAACGCATCTTTACATCTTCACTCCAAGTTAGATTTGTATCCCCTTCGATAGTGATGTGATTGCTATCATAAAACAGCACTAAATTATCTAAGCCAAGATGTCCGGCAAGTGCGCAAGCTTCATAACTAATGCCCTCTTCCAAATCACCGTCTCCACAGAGTGCATACACTTTGTGATCTATGATCTTAGCTGTTTGGCTATTTAATTTACTTTGTGCCAACTTCTCTGCCATTGCAAATCCGACTGCATTTGCCACGCCTTGTCCTAATGGACCTGTTGTTATCTCTACGCCGGGCACTTCCGCATACTCAGGATGACCTGGTGTTTTACTGCCTAATTGTCTAAAATTTTTCAAATCCTCCAAGCTAATATCATAACCACTTAAGTGCAAAAAAGCATATATCAGTGATGAGGCATGTCCGCCACTAAAAACCAACCTATCCCTATTTAGCCACTTTGGATTTTTTGGATTATGCCTTAAGTGTCTGCTTAAAACTGTTATTATATCCGCCAACCCCATCGGTGCACCGGGATGTCCACTGTTTGCTTTTTGAATCATATCTGCACACAAGAATCTTATCGTATCCGCCTGTTTTTGTAACATCTCTAAATCATCCATTAAAGTATCCCTTTACTATTGTATCTAGCCTAGTGGCAAGATTTTTATCTAATTTTTTTAACTCCACATGTAAAGCTTCTAATGCTTTCTTCTTATATCTCAAAGCTCCTTCTAACCCAAGAAGATTTACAAATGAATTTTTATGCTCATCATTGCCTGTTGGTTTCCCCGCCTCCTCTTGGCTTTGGGTTGCATCTATGATATCATCTTGGACTTGAAACAGTAAACCCAGATTTAATCCAAAATTATATATCGCCGTTTTAGAGTTCTTGTCCAATTCACATATAGTAGCTCCCATAAGTAGAGATGCTGCTATGAGTTTAGCCGTTTTATTTAAGTGTAAAAATTCAAGCTCTCTTTGCATTAATACTCTATCTTCAAATTCACAATCAATCGCCTGACCGATCACCATACCTCCGCTTCCACCATTTTGTGCCAAAATTTTAACCAATTCTATCTTTATTTTATCGCTCAAAGGCGCAGTAGAAATTTTTAAGAAAGCATCGGTATTTAGTGCGTCTCCTGATAAGATAGCTGTTACCTCATCGTAAGTTACATGTAGAGTAGGATATCCTCTTCTTAAGTTTGCGTCATCCATAGATGGCAAATCATCATGTATCAAAGAGTAAGTATGCAGCATCTCTAGTCCTAATGCTACAGGATATGAGTTTTGTAACAAAAGAGGAGAGCATATATCTACCACACTTAAGAGCAACAAAGGTCTAAATCTTTTTCCACCAGCCTTTAATATCTCGCCTAATGCTTTTTGGAAATGTGGGTGAAATCCATCTACTACCGGCAAGTTCTCTTCTAAATATAGTTCAAAATTTCTCAACATAGTCTCTTGTCTGCTCACAAAGTAACCTTTATAAAAAATTGAAAATCATCTCTGTCAAAGAGCAGATCCGAACTCTTTTTCTCTATTTTGGAAAAAAAGCTCTTTACATCATTTTGATTTTTTACATTTACTCTGTCTATTTGCAAAAGTTTATCTCCGATTTTTAAACCCTCTTTTTGTGCAAATGAACCTTTTGCTATGCCAATGATTCTAAGCTTTTTATCAAAAAAGATGCCTCTATTTTCCAAAAATGAGTCACTTAGCTCCCCGCCTCCATATCTCTTTTTCACTCTTATACTCAGTGTTTGAAGTTTACCATCTCTAATAAACTCTATCTTAACTATCTGGTTTCTCTTTTGAAACAGTATAAAATCTTGAATATCCTCTACTTTATGAACTTTTCTATTATTGATTTGTTTGACAATATCCCCAACTTTTAACTCCTGATTTTTAAATAAGGGGTTTACGAAAGAGACTACAATATATTTGCCTCTCTTTGCAAATCTAACACCGATATCCCCATAAAATATCTCACTAGAGTGTAAAAATCTTTTTATAAAATTTGAAGATATAAACTTCCCATTACCGACTCCTAAACCATATATATCACAACACAAGCAAGATATCATGCTATTTGGCGGAGTTTTGCTATTTTGTTCAAAATAGATATTTAACCCTACTCCTCTTTGGGCAAAGTTACCCGCATACATGGAGTTATCATCCATACTAGCAAGCCACTCTCCCAAGGTTAGCTTGTCTGTATTTTTTAGCTTTACATAAGACATAGGTTTTTGTCTGTAAAATAGATAAAGATTTAAAAATGGATCATATTTTATAAATGGATATTTTGGCTTTTTCTTCAGATATGCTACAGCATAATGTTTACTTATAGCTATAGCTTTCGTATCACCAAAATAGACAATCGATTTTATGTCTCTTTTATAGCATTGCTTGAAATTTGGATATACAAAACTGGTGCTATATAAAATATTTAAAAAAAATAGTAAAATTAAAACAACTCTCATAATACTCCTTTGGCTAGGTGCTTATTTGGTAAAACCACCCAATCCACCTAACATTTGAGAAGCTGCAAGTTTTTTATTCTCTTCTACCATCTTTTGTCCATCGTTGATGGCACTTATCAATAATATTTGCAACGACTCTTTATCTTCAAGCAGTGAATCATCAATGCTCAAATCAATAACCTCTCCATGTCCGTTTAGGTTTACCTTTATGAGTCCTCCTCCACTTTTTGCAACAAACTCTTTATTACTGGCATCTTCTTCCATCTTTTTTGCCTGTTTTTGTGCCAATTCTAACATCTCTCCCATCTTAGAAAAATCCATATTTTCAAACATTTATATCCCCTTAGCCTACAAAATCTCGTATCTCTTCTATATTGTTGTCACTATCCACAAGTATAACATGCGGCTTAAAATTTTCTATCTCATCATCACTCATGCTAGCATAGGCTATGATAATAACCCTATCTCCCACCTCTGCCTTTCTAGCGGCTGCTCCGTTTAGGCATATATCTTTTTCCCCTCTTGCCCCCTCTATCACATAAGTGCTGAATCTCTCGCCATTATTTATATTTACTATTTCGACTTTTTGTCCAACTCTTAATCTTGCAGCATCCATTAAATCTCTATCTATTGTAATTGAGCCTACATAATTTAGATTTGCATCACTGACTACTGCTCTGTGAATTTTACTATATAGCATTTCAAATCTCATCTATTTTGTCCATCTATAAAATTTTTTATTATCTCTCTGTCATCAAAAGGAATTTTATCTCCTTTAATCTCCTGATAAGTCTCATCACCTTTGCCTAAAACCAATAAAACTTCATCACTCTTTTGCCATTTTATCGCCTCTAGCAGTGCTTTCTTTCTGTTCAGCTCGACTTTGATACCTTCTTTATTTTTTATACCTTTTAATATATCTTTGATAATCTCTTCTGGATTTTCACTTCTTGGGTTGTCGCTTGTTACTACTATTTTTTTTGCATATTTAGAAGCTACAAAGCCCATTTTTGCTCGCTTTCCTCTATCTCTGTCTCCGCCTGCTCCAAAGACAACTATCGTATTTTTGCTTTTCATACTATCTAACACCTTCTCCATCCCATCTGGCGTATGAGCAAAATCAACAATAATAAGCGGTTCTTCACTTACTATCTCCATGCGCCCTTGCACACCCGCAAAATCTTCAACCACTCTGCTTATCTCTTCCATAGATGCAACACCAAGCATATCGACTGAACCAATCGCAGCTAATATATTGTAAAGATTAAAAAATCCATGCATTGGACTAGAAAATTCATAAACTTTGTCAATTTTTGCCACTGCTGCACTTATACCGTCATTTAAAGTATAAGCAAGCACTTTATAAGTAGCAGGATTTTCTACTCCATAGGTTCTGCAATTTTTAGGATTAAACTCTATTTTACTCTCATCCTTATTTATGAGTTTAGAGGATTCATCACTAAAAAAACTGCTCTTTACCTTGATATAATTTTCTAAACTCTTATGATAATCCAGATGATCTTGACTAACATTTGTAAACACTTTTAAAGCAAAATTTAATCCATCTATTCTATCTTGCTCGATCGCATGAGAACTTACTTCCATTATAAAATACTCGCATTTATCGTCAATTGCTTGCCTTATATTTTGCATAGTCTTAAAAATAGTAGGGGTGGTCAAGCCTTTTTTAGAGATTTGTTTATCATTTATAAAACACCCTCTAGTACCTTGCAGGGCAACTCTCTTTTCTAAATCCAACAAAATAGAGTATATAGCAGCTGCCGTGGTTGTTTTTCCATTTGTGCCGGTGATTCCTATAATTTTTATATCATTAATACCCATTATCTCCGATACTTCTTTGGCACTAAGTATGTACCTGCAACCTCTCTTTTTTGCATCTTGGAGGTATCTTTCATTTAGTTTTGTTAAGAAAAATGCACTCTCGTCTGTACACTTCTTGGAGTTATCTGTTATGAAAGAAAAATCATAACTTTTATCTAAATTTTTTTTCAATACTCTATTGCTCGGTTAACAAGAGATCTAAGTTTTTTATCATTTGGAAAAACACTTATGGCACTCTCTAAATAGTTCAGAGATATATCTGCAAATCCATTCTCTATCAGCATCTCTAAAAAATCTATGAAGTCCTCTTTTTTTGATATAAGAACCTTGGTAGAAAACATAATATCTTCAAATGCTTTTTTAAAACTTCCTCGCCTTTGCATAAACTCTTTAAAATCCTCATACTCTATGCCATTTTCCATAGCAAGTGCTTGCTCAAACTCTTTTTTTTCTATCATATCATATATGGATTCGACACTATTATCTACCAATCCTATAATCTCTTCCATAATATCTTCATTGCCATCATTATCACTCTCTTTTGAAAGAAAATAGTACTCAAAAAGTGCATTTGCAACAATCTCTTTTTCACTTGCCATATCACAAAGTATCGCCCCTAGTTTTGCATCTTGCGATTGGGGATCTTCTTGCAAGGCTAGAGAAAAATAAAAAAGTGCCAAAGCATAGTCTCTTTTATAAAAACTATCAATTCCAAGAGTTACATGTAGATCCATACTTACTTAAAATGCCTCGATATCAAACTCTGTGCCAAGTGGTATGCTAATCACCTCTATCTCAGGATGTATATCAATCCTAAGCTGTCTCTCTATACCATACTTGAGCGTTTGAGATGCAGATGCACAACCATGACATGCGCCTTGAAGTTGCACGAAAACTTTACCGTTTTTAATCCCCAAGAGTGTCAATCCACCACCATCTAGTGCTAACATGGGTTTGACTTTTTCTAGAGATTTCTCTACCGCAGGAAGCAATTCTTCGTCTGAAAAAGGTATCATTTGATGTCCTAATATTTTTTCTTATTTAACCAAATCTTTGGTTAAAAGCGACTGAATTATGCAAGATAATTAAGAGAGTAAGCAAATCTACTCTATAAATAAAGCTAGTACACATAACACCAATTAATAGCACACTTGATTGCGCCCATTTTCTTTGGCTCTATATAGTGCTGAGTCTGCCTCTTTTACTATGGTTGTTATGGTTTTATTTATCTGAAATGTGCTTAACCCAATACTTATAGATATATTTTGATTAATCTTGGAAAATTTATGCGAAACAACTTTTTTGCGTATATTTTGAGCAAGTATTTTCAACTCTTCCATGTTTGTATTTGGACAAATAATCAAAAACTCCTCTCCTCCCCATCGCCCTACAATATCTGTTGTTCTTACGCTTGAAATGAAAATGTTTGCAATCTCTTTTAAAACAGTATCACCTACTTGATGTCCATATGTATCATTTATATTTTTAAAATAGTCAATATCAACAATCATAATGCTACAAGGAGTCTTATATCTTAGAAATAGATTGTGTTGATTTTGCAAAGTCGTGTCTATTTTTAAGCGATTATTCAAACCTGTCAAAACATCTGTAGTTGAAAGTTTTTCTAATTTTTTATTGTACTTTTTAAGAATATAATATCTATATAAAAATATAATTCCAAGCACAATTATAAAGCCTAAAATTTTAAACAAAAGATTATAATTTGTCTCTTTTACCTCTTTGACTGAAATCCAACTGTTTAAAATTTTCTGTTTCTGTTTTTCCGAAACAGTATGTATAAGTTTTTCAAAGATAGAGTGCAATAGTAGCTCATCATTTCTTGTTCCTATAGCCAAAAGAACCTCTTCATTAACTCTAGAGGATATTTTCATCTGATTTGTAAAATCTCGCTGAATAGTATAGGCGATAGTCATAAGGTTATCAACATATCCATATATATCTCCAGATTCAACTTTTTTTAGTGCTTCATGGATATTTTTAAACTCTACAAGTCTCATCTGCGGATACTTTGCGTGCAGTATCTCTCCTATCGCATAACCCTTAATAACTCCAATCTTTTTATCTTTCAAAGCGTAGAAATTATAGGTATATGGCCTATCAATTCTTGTTGCAAGAACGATAGGGAGCTTTAGATATGGAGTGGTAAAATCCATATACTTTAAACGATTTTTAGTTTTTGATGCCAAAGAAAATATATCACATTTTCTACTTTTTGCTGCACTTATGCTCTCTTGCCAGCTTTTTGTGGGGTACAGTTTTATATCCATATGAGAATTCTTACGCAATAGCTTAAAATAATCTGCTGATATACCTATATGTTTTTTATTTTGTATCGCTTCAAACGGCATCCAATCAGGATCAACACACATCCTGATAACACCTTTTTTTTCAAGATAATTTTTCTCTTCTTTGGTTAAATCTGTATTATAATATCTTTGCTTATATACAAAATCACTAAAGTCAAGACTAACATTTTTAGGCAACAGATTCATCTCGATAAAATCTTCTGCCATTATTCTCAAACGGCGCACAGATACACTTCCTATCTTAAAAAGCGCAGGGTTCATCATGTTTTGTATCTGCCTTGCTTCAAACATAAGCGCATCATATGATTTGTGTTGCGTGTTATACTTTTTTAGTATCAGATTTACTATCTCTTCTTTATGTGAAAGTGCATATGTCCACCCTTTTATACTTGCATCTCTGAAGTTTTTAACCCTTTTTGGATGGTTTATAAGCTCATCTCTAGATGTAAAAAGATTGTCATCATAGTATTCTGTACCGTAACTTGAAGGATTTAATACATTGTATTTTATACCAGCTCTGTTTAGAGTATAGAGTTCATTTGTAGTGTAAGCAACCATGGCATCTACTTTTTTATCCATAAACTCCTTTGTTGTAAAACTAGGGGGCACATTTGTAAAGCTATTTAAATCCATATCAAAATCTTTAAACATCATCAAAAAAGCTGCACTTTTTAGTGATTTTTCTACACCCATTACTCTTTTATTTTTCAATTCGCTAGGAAGTGTGATATCTGGTTGAGTTACGATCACAAGAGGTGAGTGTTTGAAAAAATTTGCAACCAATACGATAGGTTTGCCTTGTAAGTAATCAATCACTATATCTGAATAACTTGTACCATAGGTTGATTTTTTACTCAACACATCATTCACAATATCTACACCATTTTTATACTCTTTAAAGGAGACATCTAAGCCGACATCTGCATAATACCCCTTCTGCTTTGCTGCATAAAAACCTGCAAATTCAAACTGGTGTTTCCACTGCAACTGCAAAGATATTTTTTGTATTTTACTTTGGGCTTGTAGCAATATAGTAAAAAGTAAAATAAGATAAAAAAATAGTCTATACATATTTGTAGTATAACAGAGTCTGTCTTTACTCAAACTAAAATTAACAATGAATATTATTTATGGTAAAATACGCTACACTACCACACGTGTTGTTTTTGTTAAATTTTGACCCACTTTTTTAATGAAAAGTGACCCACCTAAGTAGATTGAAATCATACCATATTTTTATCTGTTTTAACCTCCTTGTTTTCATTTTTGCCAAATAATTCTTTC
>JALUMZ010000166.1 GCA_027055635.1 Campylobacteraceae bacterium | reverse complement strand
GGCTTTAACTACTCTTCATCATATTTTCCTATGAAAAACTATATGTATGGCAATAGTATCAATAAAAGTGAACCATTTTATATCTATACCGAGTATGGAAAAATTCAAGAGCGACCTATCCCAAAGTATATCATTCCATATAGTGGAGGGTTTTATCTGAGAGTACTTCCTCTGTGGCTTCTTAAAATACTCTTTTTGAAATCAAAAAGAAGTGTACTCTATATCCATCCTTATGAGCTTTTAAATGCAAATCTTCTAAGTTATTTTAGAAATAATGCAGACAAAAATATAGACTATTTTTTAGCCTTTTTTTCACTTGGTTTTGCAAGGGAAAAAACAAGGAGCATCATTGCTTAGTAAAGTATATCAGATATTGATATTTTCGGCTATTATGCTCTATCTTTTGCAAGGTTTTGATATATCAAAGATAGACTTTTCCATCTTTCATTTAATGGGTGTATCTTTCACAGCTATATCACTCTTTTTATCTCAAATGCTACTTGCTTTTAGATGGATGGCTATGTCAAATCTTAGTTTTAAAATTTCGCTTGAGACTATTATAGTTTCAAGTGTGTTAAATATCATACTTCCAGCAAGATTGGGTGAGCTTACAAAAGCTTTTTATCTAAAAAAGTTTTATAGTTATAACTATCACAAAACTTTATCTATCATTTTTGTAGAGAGGTTCTTTGATGTCATTGTGCTACTATTGATAATGTTTTTATGGGCATATCTATTTTTTGCTGATTATAGTGTAAAAGTTTCTATTGTTGTACTATCCCTGCTTATTGTTGTGGCTATTATGTTTTTCAATTCCAAATTTATCTTACTTTTATTAAAAAAGATACCTTTTCAATTTATCAGAGTCTATTCTCAAAAAATATATAAAAATATAAATAGACTCTTAAAAACCCCCTATACTATACTATTTTATACTTTAGTTGTTTGGCTCTTTTATCTTCTGAGTTATATCCTATTTTTTATCTATAGTGTAGATTTCGGTTTAAATTATCAAGATATTTTAGAGCTTTTTATATTCTCAACTATAGCTCTATCCCTGCCTTTGACGCCAGCTGGAATAGGAACTTTTGAGGGAGCAATAGTTCTGTTTCTAACTCATCATGGCATAAACAAAGAAAATGCATTAATTAGTGCAACTTTATACCATATTATTATATTTGTAGTTGATTTTGCAATGTTTTATATCTTTTTGATTTTTAAAAATATCAAATTTAAGGAGTTGATGCAAAAATGAATTTTTTTAAGCAACTATTTATTATTTTGGCATTAAGTAGCTTGGTCTATAGTCAACAAAATATCACTTCATCTTTAACAACAAAAGATACATATAAAACCATAGAAGTAAAATCAATAAAAATATCTAGAAAAAAAGGAGAATATACTCTTGCATCTATACTCAAAAAAGATGAAATGAATTGGGCTAAAAAATTTGATATAGCAGAATTAGGGGGGGTTGATGATACTCATAAAAATTTTGAGATATTAAAAAAAGTGGGAGCATTTCTTATTAAAAGAGATATAGGATATGATTGGATGCCTGCATTTTACTATTATACAAGCGGACAAAACAGAGGGTTCGTCAAGTGGTTAATTGACAACAAAGACTCACTACTCCTAAATCCAAATGGTCCATTTTTGCATTGTCAAAAAGAGGGATATGATTGGTGCAAAGATTATTATTACGACTATGGGAGTGATACTCTTCTGAAAGCCAGGGTTGATGATTTGGTTTCAAATATCACTACTAAAGGATTTAAAGGAGTTTTCTTTGATTGGGCTTCGGGAGGTTTTATTTTGTCTAAAGAGTATAGTCAAATGAAGGAATTATTTAAAAAACGACATCCTTACAAAAATTATTTTAAAAGTGTTAAAAAATTTTATAAAACTTTAAAAAATAAGAATATTTTAATTGTAACAAATCAAGCCTTTAGAAAAGAAGAGTATGGATTTTTGAAATATGTTACTTATGATATGACAGAAAGCTATATAACAACCTATATGAATAAAAAACTAAGAATTCAACTAGCGGAAAAAGGGTGGGTTGATAGTATAAGAGTAACAAAGTACTTTCCTATATATAAAAATTCAAAAAGCTTAAAGGATTCTCTTCATTTTATAGATCTGTTAACAAGCTACAAGAAAAAGTATAGAAAATATGGATTTAAAAATTTTATCTATCTCAATTATATTGCACCTGAATATGAAAGAGTTTATGCGAGCGCAAGTCTATATCGTCTAAAAAAACCAAAAAATGCCATATATTTTAGCTATGCTATGGGAAAATTAACTAATAACATAGTATATGCTGAGTTGTCAACTGATAGAAAATTAGAGAGAGATGATATATATTTTTATGATTTAGGTAAAGCTCTGGGTGATAAT
>JALUMZ010000165.1 GCA_027055635.1 Campylobacteraceae bacterium | reverse complement strand
CCCATATATTGCTTGAAATCTAATGTTTTTACTTGTATAATTACGGTTAAAAAGTATATATTGGGTGTTAATGTTTGGATACATACATTAAATAGACAAAATGTCTGCTTCAAAATTAAGGTTAAAAAATGAAAAAAAAGAAACTGCTTGATATTGTTAGGGATAAAATTCGTCTTAAGCATTATAGTGTATCAACTGAAAAAACTTATCTGTTTTGGATAAAACAGTATATTTTCTTTCATGATAAAAAGCATCCTGTTGATTTAGGGAAGGAGGATATCGAGCATTTTTTGACACACCTAGCTACTAAAAGAAAAGTAGCCCCTACTACTCAAAACCAAGCTTTTAGTGCATTGTTGTTTTTATATAGAGATGTTTTAGGGATTGATATGAGTGAGTGGAATATACAGGCTTTGAGAGCTCATGAAAGACATCACATACCTGTTGTGCTGACAAAAGAAGAGGTTAGATTGATATTGGATAACCTTAATGGCATATATAAGCTCATAGTTAGTCTTATGTATGGTTGTGGACTCAGGATGAGTGAGGCTTTGAATCTCAGGATAAAAGATATAGATTTTGGGTTTGATAAGGTTTATGTTTGGGATAGTAAATCTTTAAAAGACAGAACTGTTCCTCTGCCTATAAAGCTTAAGCAACAGCTTCTTGCGCAGATTGAAACAGTCACGCAACTGCATGAAAAGGATACTCAGGATGGGTATGGTACTGTTTTCTTGCCGTTTGCCTTGGAGCGGAAATTTCCCAAAGCAAAGTTTGAAACAAAATGGCAATACCTTTTTCCTATGAGAAATCTCTCAAAAGACCCAAGAAGCGGCGAGACAAGAAGACACCACATATTGCCAAAAACTTTGAGCAGAAATATCACAACAGCTACTGTAAAATCAAAAATCAATAAAAAAGTAACTTCCCATACCTTTCGCCACTCTTATGCAACTCATCTACTTCAAAGCGGTGTGGACATACGGACTATCCAAGAGCTTCTAGGTCATAAATCCGTCGAGACCACCATGATCTATACACATGTCGTAAAAGAGATGAACAGACAAGATGTCAAGTCTCCTTTGGATTTTTAGGTGCTTGGAGCACTATTTGGAGGGACTTTTGATCCTCCTCATGTTGGGCATGAGATGATTATGGATGAAGTTTTAAAAACTCTACATGTAGAGGTCGTTTTTGTTGTTCCTGCTTATCTCAATCCTTTTAAGAGTGAGTTTTATGCACCTGCTGATGTGAGGTTGGGGTGGTTGCGCAAACTCTTTGGAGATAATGACAAGGTTGAGATAGTTGATTTTGAGGTGAAGCAAAAAAGAGCAGTTGCCAGCATAGAGACTGTGAAATATCTGCTCAAAAAGTATGACCTGGAAAAACTCTATCTTATCATCGGGGCTGATAACTATGCTAAACTTCACATGTGGAGCGGGTATGATGAGTTAAAAAACCTTGTTGAGTTTGTTATCGCTTCAAGAGATGGTATAATAACACCAAAAGAGTTGAAAAAAATCAAAATAAATGCTAATATCAGCTCCTCAAAACTCCGTGCTGATTTAGACATATCATTTATACCAAAAAGCATAAAAAACGAAGTTTTAGCATATTATACAAGGAATACAATGGAAAAAAGAGTAGAAAATATCGTAAAGATACTAGATGAAAAGAAAGCTGAAAATATACAGTCATTTGATATGGGTGATAAGGATTACTTTGTTGAGAGTGTTGTTATCGCTACGACTTTGGGTGAAAGACATGGGCTTTCACTCTTAAATCATCTAAAGAGTGAGCTTAAAAGCAGTGGTGAGAGTTTTTTAAATATCGAAGAGTCTGATGACTGGGTCATCATAGATATGGGTGATATTTTGATTCATCTCATGAGCGCAGAGTATAGAGCTAGATACAATATAGAAGAGTTTTTAAGTGCTTATAAATCGCCTGAGATAGGTATAAAAGAAGAATAAGATGTTTTTCACATCTTATTCTTTGCTTCAATTCCCATCAATTTTAAACCTGTCCTGATGCTAAGTGCAACCATAGCAAAAATCTTTAGGTATCTGTCTTCATTTTCACTCCCTACGACTCTGTTTTCATTGTAAAATTTGTGTAGATTTGAAGCTAGTGAGACGAGATAATCACTTAATCTTTGTACTTGTCTGCTCGTAAATGTATCCTCTACTACTTCTGGTAAAAGAAGTGCGCTAAAGAGGAGATTTTTTGCGCTCTGATTTAGATTGTCTAGTTTTATATCTTTTATATTATTTAGTTTTTTGCCACTTTTTTCAAAGATTTGATTGACTCCTAACTTTCTCATTTTACCAAATCTCAACCATTTTAAAATTATACAATCCCTAAAATAGGGCCTTTATAATCCATTTTATGTAAAAAATGTGTGTCCTAATGC
>JALUMZ010000164.1 GCA_027055635.1 Campylobacteraceae bacterium | reverse complement strand
CCATATCAAATACAACAGCAGGCTTGAAATCAGCCGCCAAAAGTCCTGCAACTGTCGCTGCAAGAATAACTCCAGTCTTCCATATTTTCATTTATAACTCCCTTTTTTTGCGGTATTATAACATAAATATTTTTAGGACACCTCTAATAACCCTATATTTGGAGTAATTAAGAACAGTTTTGATAAACTTTCAAAAATACAAAAAAATAGGTCAAGATTATGTTTATACCGCAAGAATTTATACGGAAAAAGAGAGACAATAAACCACTAAAAAAAGAAGATATAGAAGAGTTTATAAAAGGTGTAAGTGATGGAAGTGTTGCAAATGAACACATCAGCGCATTTGCTATGGCAGTTTTTTTTAATGGAATGAGCTTAGAAGAAAAAACCAATCTTACGATAGCGATGAAAAACTCGGGCAATACTTTGAAATGGGATGATTTAGACGGCCCTGTAGTTGACAAGCACTCTACCGGCGGTATTGGCGATGTTGTATCCCTTATGCTCGGGCCAATGCTAGCTGCATGTGGAGCTTATATACCTATGATCTCTGGTCGTGGTCTTGGTCATACCGGTGGAACACTTGATAAATTTGAATCTATACCGGGATACAATGTTTACCCCGATGATGCACTATTTAAAAAAGTAGTTAAAGAGTGTGGAGTTGCTATCATAGGTCAAACCTCATCTCTAGCGCCCGCCGATAAGAGGATATACTCCATAAGAGATGTAACGGCAACAGTTGAGAGTGTACCTATGATAAGTGCTTCAATCCTCGCTAAAAAATTAGCAGAAGGGCTAGATACACTTATCATGGATGTGAAAGTGGGAAGTGGAGCCTTTATGCCAACCTATGATCTCTCACGAGAACTTGCTGAGTCAATAGTGGAAATTGCGAATAATGCCGGCGTTAAAACAAATGCTATTTTAACAGATATGAATCAATGTTTAGCATATAATGCCGGCAATGCGATAGAAGTGAGAGAAGCAGTTGAGTATTTGCAAAATAGAAGAAAAAATCCACGACTCCATAAAATAAATATGGCACTATGCTCTCAAGCGCTCATCAATGCAAACTTAGCAAAGAGTAAAGATGATGCCAATAAGAAGCTAGAACTTGCACTTAGCAGTGGAAAAGCTTTAGAGATTTTCGCAAAAATGACATCTATGCTTGGAGGGCCGAGTGACTTTTGTGAAAACTATGACAAATACTTAAAACAGGCCCCTATAATAGAACCTGTTTATACACCACAAAGTGGCATCGTTGAATCAATGGATACAATTGCAATAGGTATGAGTATAGTAGGGCTCGGTGGTGGCCGAATAAAACCAAGTGATGAGATAGATCATAGTGTAGGACTTGAAAATGTGATAAAACTTGGAACTAAAGTAGATTTACATACTCCTCTTGTAACTATTCATGCAAAAGATCAAGCTTCATTTGAAGAAGCAAAAAGGAGAGTATTAGATGCTATAATTATAGGGGATACCAAACCAGAAGTTAAAGAGATATATGAAGTTATATCTTAAATTTTGCTAAAGGCTTTATATGAAAATTTTTGAAGATGAGACACTCTATATAGAAAAGGAAACTTCCCAAATTCCCTGGCTAAAGATATTTCCAAAAAAAGATTGCAAAGAGTTAAGTGATTGTGATGACAAGACTAGAAATAAACTTTTCAGAGTGATGTTACTTATCGAAACAGAGATGATAAAGTATTATAAGCCTAAAAAGATAAATATAGCCATGTTTGGCAATTATCTGCCTCAACTTCATATACATGTGATGGCGAGATTTGAAGATGATTCATATTTTCCCGAGCCTATGTGGGGTAAAAAACAAAGAGATGCAAAGCTTGATTTGCCCGATTTTCAAAAGTTTAAGCAGATACTTTTGAAACGGTTAAATTCTTTGTAATTACCCCACCTTTTATGATTTTGCAGTACAATCCTCGGTGGTTTTTGATGAGTTTTGGTAGTTTTGCGCCAAATACACTCAAATGATTGCAAAGTGTACATTTTTCTGTTATCTCTAAGATTGTATCTCCTATCTGCAATCTTTGAGAGATACTTAAAAGATGTGGATCAAAATCAAAAAGTATATTTTCGCCATAACTTCCTCTCTTCAAATCTATACTCTTGTCTTTTGCCATCTCATAAGATTTAAGACCTATAATCATCACTGTTTTATGCAGTTCCTCACCAGCAAATTTATCGTTTTTTATTCCATGTCCTTCGATTAATACCAATTTTTCGACCTTTGGACGAGGCAGACCCGAAGACCCTTTTAGTGCACTAAAAACCTCCAAAACTTTCCCTAGCTCTTTTTCACTCAATATACTTTCCTTAAATAATTATTAAAATATTACATTCATTATAATATTTATTGGTTTAAAATATGCAAAAATATAAAATTTATCTACAAAGGATTA
>JALUMZ010000163.1:904-2460 GCA_027055635.1 Campylobacteraceae bacterium | reverse complement strand
AGCGGGTTTGAGTATGTTTATACTACTATCAAGAGGAATTTCAGTCCTATTTCTCTGAATATAGAGGTTTTTCTCTAGTTGCTTGAGAGCCTCTTTGAGTTTGCCTTCTTCAAACTTCACTACAGATTGTGATATGGTGATGCCATAGGCACTCTGCTTGACATCTTTTGTAAAGTTTAGGACAATATCTTCTAAGATTGCTTTTTCGGTTTCATCGAAAATCAGTTTTATATTTCCTGCTGCATTGATAATAATATTTTTTTCATATTTTTTGACACTTTCAGTGATGTTTTTGACTATTTCACTTGCACCAACTATAGTCTTTAACTCATTTGTTTTAAATATAAACTCTTGAATCCCTTGCACACTTGCACCATATAGATACTTACTCATCCTATATCCTCCACTTTAATTTTTCCTAGTCCAAAAACGGTACTTTTCCCTACTCCTATGAGCTCTCCAAGCTTGAGTAAGTCATAGGTCTCTTGACTCACTCCACTAATAACCATTTCCCCCATAAGCCCTCCTAAGTGCATTTTTGTGTTTTGTTTATTACTTCTTCGTGTGAGCTCTTGGTATCTCAAAGATTTGCTCACTATTTTGTAATCTGTCTCTAGTTTTACTGGTTTGTAGGGTAACTTTTGTAACTCTAAGTCGCGTTTGTAGATAGAGAGTAAGATGTCTAAAAGCTCTACATCCTTTACAAGAAACCTGTTTTGCTTTTTCATTCTCAGTGGTGTTATAAACTCTAGCTTGATGATTTTGCTATGCTTTTTCTTTTTGAGTTTTTTCGTTTTTTCATTGAACTCTATCTTTTTATACTCTTTAAGAGAGTGCATCATGGCGTTATGTAGAGCATCTTTATGTTTTTGTGCATCTTCAAAAAGAAGTAGTGAAAACTTATACTTATCGCTATGGAGTTTAAAGTCTAGTCTATAGTTATGAGCAGTGTTTTGTGTCTCATAAAATTGATAAAAAACACACTCTTTAGCTGCAAAACAGCCCTCACATTTAAAGCTAGGATTGATGCAGACTTCTTCTTTAAGAGCATAGCCTAAAGCACCACGTACTTTAGAGCCTATGAAAAAGTGAGGTTTTTTGGCTTTTATTTTATATGTTTGTTTTGTGTAGGTCATAGTTTTGTCATCTTCTTTAGTACAAAGCCAACATAGCTTTTTGGTTTGTCACTTTTATTTTCTGTATAGCCTTTAAGCTCTTTGGATAATAGTTGTATTTCTAGTTTATCTAGCTCAGCACTCTGGATTTTATAAATATCATCTAAGTAGTTTATCTCTGATAAATATTGGATTTTATATCGCTCTGAAGGGTCAGTTGTGTAGTTACTCAGTATCCCCTGTATTTCACTTCTTGTAACTTCTTTTCGTGATATATCTAGATTGAGTTGATACTTCTCACCCTCAATATTAAAAATAATAGGTATTTTCTGAAGATCTTTCTTTCTTTCCTCTCTTTGCTTATAAAAGTTATACCCTGTCCCCAACATTGCTAATGTTGCAAAGACAATAGTGACTTTATCCATCCAACTAATTACAAGA
>JALUMZ010000163.1:0-894 GCA_027055635.1 Campylobacteraceae bacterium | reverse complement strand
CTATGTCATTTGCTGAAGCACTCTTTTGTAAAAACTCTTGTATAGGCTCTGTAATAGGCACAATAGACTCTATATCTGGATCAACATTGCTCCACATTTTCTGTAGCTCTTGAGGAAGGGAGATAAACTCCCTAACTCCAAATGTCGTTTCTGCATCCAAACGCTGCTTCTCATTAAGTCTGTGTGAAAAGAGTAGTATCATTTTTTTCATAACTTGATTTTATCCTTACAAAACGAATACATCATTTCGTTTTTACTTTTTTGAGATACTCTTCTAACTCATTATGCAGTTTTTCTCTAAATCTCTGCGGCTCTAGTATCTCTACATGAGGAAGCCATGCTTTGATGATGTTGTCTATATCTTCATCATGGCTTATCTCAAAACTTACCTTTAAAGAACCATCGCTGTACTCTTCTACAATCTGTTGGGACTCTAAAAAGTCTTTGTGTTTGAAGTAGATAGCAATCTCTTTATAGACTTTGATAATAACCTCAAAAGAGTTTCCATCGCAGTAAAATGCCGAATGTGCATTGTCTAAAATTTTTTCTATCTCCTGAAAGCTCGTTTTATGATAGCTGTGAGTAGGAGTGATCTTTTTTATCTCTGAGAGTTTGAATGTTTTGATTTTATTGTCGTGCAGGTCTTTAGCGAAAAAGTACCAAAAACCATCAAAGTTGACTATTTTATAGGCTTCTACTTCTATAGTTTTAGAGTTAAGGCTAAGAGATAGTATCTCTTGGTTCTTTATATACTTCTCAAGCCTCTCTATAAAAGTAGAATCAATGTCTAAATCTTCAATATCATCTTGTTTAATATAGTATGGATTACAAAAGTTCTTAGTAGAGAGTTTTTGAAATATTCTATTTTTTATGCGGTCAATATTTCGTACATCA
>JALUMZ010000162.1 GCA_027055635.1 Campylobacteraceae bacterium | reverse complement strand
ATCCTGTAGTGCTAGATAAATTTGCAAGAGTAGCACTGAAATTATCTATATTTTTATCATTAAGAACCAACTCTACTTTTTTTAAAATAGAATTTAACCTTGTACTTATTATCTCTCCATTATCAAAGAGTGTTGAGATAGTAGATTTTTTTGATTTTATAGTCTCTATTTTTCCCTCTTTATTATTTACTAAGGCAGAATTTTTACTCCCGCCTTTTAATTCTATATATTTTAAACCTGTAATTCCCTGCGTACCAAGAGTTGCATAAGTGTCTTCTTTTATGGGTGTTCCTTTTTTTATCTCGAGCAACACCTCTACCTCTTCACTATTTTTTTTATTAATGGCTATTTTTCTCACCCTTCCTACATCTACTCCTCTGTATTTTATGGGTGATTCAACACTAAGACCAGAAACAGATTCTATAAAGTATGTATAGTAATAATCATGCTCTACCCTCTCATTTCCATATTTTTCCAACCAATACAAAAATGAAAAAAGAGCAAGAGTGAGAACAACAACAAATGAACCCACTAAAATATAACTTAATCTCTTCTCCATGATTTTTCCCTTAATTTAATTTCAAAAACTCTCTAATTGCATAATGTTTTTCCTTTTTTGCCTCTTTTAATGTTCCGTTAAAAAGTATCTTTTTATCAAATAATATACAAAATCTATCTAAAACATGCTCTATGGTATGCAAATCATGCGTAACAATTACTACAGTTAGCTTCAAAAGAGCTGCCAACTCTTTTATAAGCCTATCAAAATTTTCAGCCCCTACGGGATCTAATCCACTTGTAGGTTCATCTAAAAAAAGTATCTTTGGATCCATGGCCAATGCTCTTGCCAATGCTACTCTTTTTTTCATGCCGCCGCTAAGCTCACTAGGGAAAAGATAGGTAGCCTCTTTTTTTAATCCGGACATTTTTAATTTACTCAAAGCTATATCTTCTATCAATTCTTTTGGTAAATTTGTATATTCCACCAAAGGTATAGAGACATTTTCCAAAACATTTAAAGATGAATAGAGTGCGCCAAACTGAAACAAAACAGACCAATTTTTTCTTAATTCAACTATTCTATCATTTGATGCCTTTTTTATATCCTCTCCTAAAACCTCTATTTTGCCTGATTTAAACTTTTGGAGCATGATAATTTCACGCAAGAGCGTAGTTTTGCCAGAGCCACTCCCTCCTAATATGCCATAAATTTCACCCTCTTTAATCTCCAAAGAGATTTTGTCATGGATAGTTTTTTTTCCAAATTTAGTCACTATATTTTCTATCTTTATGATAGTTTTACTCATATACCTATCTCCGTTAAAACAACTGAAATAAGTGCATTACAAGCTATCACCCAAAATATTGCATTTACAACACTAATAGTTGTATATCGACCTATACTCTCTGTACTACCAGTGACCTGAAAACCTCTAAAACACCCTATTGTGGCAATAAGCAATCCAAAAAATGGTGCTTTAAAGAGACCTATCAATATATGTTTCACCTCTACAACATCTCTGCCTCTTAATATAAACTCCGAATAGGATATACCCAAATTTGATTTCGCTACTATCATTCCGCCAAAAACACCTACTATATCAGCAAAAAATACTATCAAAGGCATTGCGATAATAAGAGCAAAAATACGGGGTAAAACAAGGAATAAAATAGGCTCAAAACCCATAGAGCGCATAGCATCTATCTCTTCGGTTATCTTCATTGTCCCAATTTCAGCCGTATAAGAAGAGGCGCTTCTGCCCGCTATAACAATTGCTGCTACCAAAGGGGCTAGCTCTCTAAACATAGATATAGATACCATATCAACTATGAAGATATTAGCACCGAATTTTGCCAACTGTTCTGCACCCTGATAAGCGATAACAAGCCCAACCAAAAAAGAGGCAAGAGCAACTATGGGGAGGGCTTTGGCACCTGATTTCTCCAAATGGACAGCTGTAGCTCTATACCTAAACTGCCATGGCTTTGCGACAGCCCCAAGAAACTGCAATACACACTCCCCTAAAAATGATAGAAAAAATATAAACGACTCAATAGAATTTATGGTATATTTGCCTATTTTAAACATAAAAGAGATAAAAGAATTCTCTTTTATCTCTTTTATTTTAGATTTTTGTCTTAGATTTTTTCTTGCAAAGAACATGATATTTTTAAAATCTGATTTCATACCGACAATAACAACAGAGGCGCTGTTTTCACAAAAAAATGCACTCAAATCTGAGAGTAAAAGTGCCCCGGCATAATCCAAAGAGGTCATCTTGGTGCAGTCGATTTTGACGAGAGAAAACTCATCACTCTTTGCTCTTTTAACTTTTGGATAAATTGCCTTTATATTCTCTTTATCAAATTTACCCGAAATTCTAATAGTACATTGCTGATGATTCTCTTTTCTCGCATTAAAACTACTCATAGCTATATTATATATGATTAGTTATAATTTTGACTTAAAACACTATAAG
>JALUMZ010000161.1 GCA_027055635.1 Campylobacteraceae bacterium | reverse complement strand
TATTTTTGTCTATTTTATATCTATTTAATTCTATTAGAGAAACACTTATGGTTATGAGTGTTATACCTTTATCCTTTTTGGGTGTTCTATTTGGGCATCAGATTATGGGATTAAATCTTTCCATACCTTCTATAGTTGGGGCATTGGGACTTGCTGGAGTGATTGTAAATGATGGTATATTGATGCTATCAATCATAAAAACTGCAAAAAGGCAAGCAGATATATCAACTTTGGCTACGAAGAGGTTTCGACCTATCATTTTAACTTCGGTAACTACTATCATAGGACTCTCTTCTCTTATATTTTTTGCTACGGGGCAGGCGGTTACATTTCAGCCATTGGCAGTATCGTTAGGCTTTGGATTGCTTTGGGGTACTATACTAAATCTCTTTTATTTGCCAAATATATATGCACTTTACCATAAGGGAGACAAAAGGTCACAAGGTAACATTTGAGTAACACTCTTGTGTCATAATTTCACCATCAAAACCAAACAAGGAGAAAAGATGAAAAGAGTTATTCTAGCTGCAATCTTAGCAGCAGGAGCATTAAATGCTACAGATTTCAGTTCAATGAGCACTGAAGACTTAGTAAGTGCAAGAGGAACGGTTGCTGCCGAAGAGCAAGCAGATTTTAGAGCGGAACTTCAAAGTAGAGTATCTTCTATGACAACAGAACAGAGAGAAGAATTAGGTGTCACTCCGGGAGCAAATGCCAAAGGTGAATCTCATGGCGAGGCTGCTAGAGATGGCAGTGGTGTAGGAAGTATGGGTGAAGCAAGTGGCGGAACAGGTGAAGGTCTAGGCGGTGGCATGGGTTCTGAAGAAGGTGGATTTGGCGGCGGCATGGGTTCAGGGTCTGGCGGCATGGGTTCAGGGTCTGGCGGCATGGGTTCAGGGTCTGGCGGCGGCCACGGTAAAGGCGGCATGAGATAAAATACCCTCGTTTTAACTAGACAAATAGATACAACCCTTCAAAATATAAATGTAGTAAAGACCAAAGAGATTTTTTATCTCTTTGGCTACAACTCTCCCTTTTCAAAAGCTTTATTTAGATAATATTAAAAATATATTTAAAAACTAATATTAATATTTCAATAATTAATAACATTTATAAGGTGAAAGATGAACAATAAAATAGAAGAGATAAAAAAAGAGATTGGCAAGATTATTGTTGGTCAAGAGGATTTGGTAGATTCTCTTTTGATTGGTTTGATTAGCGGTGGGCACATACTAGTAGAGGGTGTTCCAGGACTCGCAAAAACTACAGCTATAAATGCTCTCTCAAAATCTTTGGGTTTAGATTTTAAACGGATACAGTTTACTCCAGACTTGCTTCCTAGTGATGTTGTCGGAACTGAGGTTTATAATCAAAAAGAGGCAAATTTTGCTGTAAGAAAAGGTCCTATTTTTACAAACCTTCTTTTGGCAGATGAGATTAACAGGGCTCCTGCAAAAGTGCAATCTGCTCTTTTGGAAGTGATGCAAGAGAAACAAGTAACAATTGCCGATACCACCTTTAAGCTAGATGAACCGTTTTTGGTAATGGCTACGGAAAATCCGGTAGAACAAGAGGGTACTTACAGACTTCCTGAAGCTCAGTTAGATAGATTTATGCTCAAAGTCATGGTGGGCTACAATACTCCGTCTGAAGAGTTTGAGATAGTACAAAGAGTTGCTAAAAACGGTTTTGAAGAGGTTAAACAAGTTGCCAACATAGAAGATGTGCTTGAGTTAAGAAACACTCTACAAGATGTACATGTAGATGATGAGTTGGAAAAATATATGATAAATATAGTCTTTGCAACAAGATTTCCTAAAAAATACGGCTTGGATAACTTGGAAGATATGATAGATTTCGGAGCAAGTCCTAGAGCTTCTATCGATATGTATAAGGCAAGCAGGGCAATGGCTTTGCTTCGCGGAAAGGATTTTGTTACTCCTTTAGATGTTGCGAAAGTTGTAAATTCAGTTTTAAGGCACAGGATAATCCTCTCTTATCAAGCAGAATCCGGTGGACTTGACAGTGATAAAATAGTAGAAAAAATTATGAATTCCATCAAAGCTCCTTAAGGAGAATTTGATGATTAGAAATAGACTAAAAGAGATACTTTTAAAAGTCAAAAAAAGGGTTTTTACAGGAAATCTTGGCAATACCCTAAGCACTTTTAAAGGAACAGGCCTTGATTTTTCAGAGATAAAAGATTATGTCATAGGCGATGATGTCAGAAGTATCAACTGGAAAGCAACGGCAAAAGGCTTGGGTGTCAAAGTCAATCTTTTTAATGAAGAGAGAGAACTCAATGTCATAGTGGCTTATCTTGTCAATGGCTCCATAAACTTTGGTACAAAGAGAGTAAAACAGGATGCTATGGCAGAAGTTATGGGCTTTTTGAGTTATTCTGCATTGAAAAACAGTGACAATCTTACTACCATATTTTTTGATGAAAAACTAGAAAAACTTTTTAAACCGACTAAAAAACTAG
>JALUMZ010000160.1 GCA_027055635.1 Campylobacteraceae bacterium | reverse complement strand
ATCTAGCTCCACTCTCTCTACTTCCGAATTAAAAAAAGAGGTAGCCAAAGAGATGGAAAAAACTCCTCAAAAAAGCAGAAGAGAGTTTTTGCGAAAAGGATTTTTCTTTTCCGCAGCAGCAGCCGCTACCTTAGGAGGTGTCGGTGCTACAAAATTAGAGGCAGGTGAGTCACATGTTGATTCTAAAAACTTACCTCCAAATAATCCATCTTGGGGATTCAAGTGGGGAAGAGACAATAATGCAAATCCATACGGTATTCCATCAAAGTATGAAGCAAATGTTGTTAGAAGATTTGTACCTTGGCTTACTGCTGACCAAAAAGCATCTATCAGCTTTACACCTTGGCAGGATCTAAAGGGGATCATAGTTCCTAACGGACTGCATTTTACTAGATGTCACGGTGGAGTTGTAGATATAAATCCATTAGAGTGGAGACTTTTGATACATGGTCTTGTAGAGAAAGAGGTTGTTCTTACTTTGGAAGACATCAAAAGATACCCTAGTATCAGTGTTATCCACTCATTTGAGTGTGCAGCCAACAATGGTATGGAATACAGAGGTCCGGGACTAAACTCACTTCAAGTCACACATGGTATGCTCTCTTGTTCTGAGTGGACGGGAGTTCCATTGAAAGTTATACTTGAGGACATTGGTTTAAAACCAGAAGCAAAATGGATGTTCCCTGAAGGTTCAGATCCAGCAGGTGTCGGAAGAAGTGTTCCTATAGAGAAAGTTTTAGATGACGCTATGCTCGTATATGCAATGAATGGAGAAGCCCTAAGACCTGAACAAGGTTATCCTGTAAGACTATTTCTTCCAGGTTGGGAAGGAGCTATACAGGTAAAATGGCTGAAAAGATTGAAGTTTGATACAAAATCATGGATGGTTAGAGAAGAGAGTACAAAATACACCATGCTACAGTATGATGGACATGCTAAGATGTATAACTGGGTTATGGAAGCAAACTCTGTCATAACTTCTCCTTGTCCTGAGAGAAACTGGAAAGATGCAAAAAAAGGCGTTATAAAAGTAGAAGGAATTGCATGGTCAGGAAGAGGTTCCATCACTCATGTTGATGTCTCAACTGATGGTGGAAATACATGGAAGGAAGCTAAGTTTACAAGTGCAGTTCTTCCAAAAGCTGTCACAAGATTTGCAATAGAAGTAAATTGGGATGGAAAACCTATGATGTTACAGAGCAGAGCAACAGATGATACAGGCTATACTCAACCAACAGCAAAACAGATAGTTGCAGCTCGTGGTAAAGAGGCAGTATATCACAGAAATGCTATACAAACATGGGAAGTAAAAAGTAATGGGGAGGTAAATGATGTACATATCTATGCGTAATCTTACATTGCTTATAGGCACTGCTTTAATTGCCACAAGCTTAAGCGCAGCAAAACTTAGTTATACACCGGCAAATCCAGATATGTATCCATATCCAAGCACTGCAAAAAATAAGCAGGGACTTGAAACAAATGTGGATGGTGCAATAATCAGAAAAAATGTTATCACTGTAAAAGAAGTTTACAAATCACAAAT
This sequence comes from Campylobacteraceae bacterium, assembly GCA_027055635.1. Taxonomy (GTDB): domain Bacteria; phylum Campylobacterota; class Campylobacteria; order Campylobacterales; family Sulfurospirillaceae; genus JAADIZ01. The sequence goes on along the minus strand of JALUMZ010000160.1, from coordinate 8,102 downwards.
AAGCGGAAAAAATCACAATTTTGGCGTAAAAGCTTCTAAAGAGATAGTAAAAGCATGGGATACAGATACAAGACCTGATGGCAAAGGTTTGCCTGATGGAGCTATGAATGTAGAAAAGGGTGCGCAAGTATTTGCAGCAAAATGTGCCACTTGTCATGGTGACTTTGGAGAAGGAGTTGATAGATTTCCAGTTTTAGCTGGTGGAATCGGCACTCTGAAACTTCATCCAAAAACCGGTGGAGATCCAGGACCTCTTAAGACAATAGGAAGTTATGCTCCTTATATAGCACCGTTTTTTTGGTATATCCAAACTGCTATGCCGCTATCTGCCCCAAAATCACTTAGTAACAGTGAAGTTTATGGGATACTTGGTTATCTGCTTCAGTTAAATGAGATTCAGGTAAACGGGGCTGATATAGAAGATGATACTGTAATAGACAGAAAATTTATAAAAGCAGTACACCTTCCAAATGAAAAAGGTTTTGAGTATAACAATCTAAGAAAACCAGACACCCACAATACAAGATGCATGAAAAACTGTATAGACAAATCAAAAATGGTTGTCATGCACATAAAGACGGATGCAACTGTGGTAAAACCTCCTTTTGGAGATGAAAGATACTCGTTTGATAACAATAAGAAGGAATCAAAAAGTGATATAGGCAAAACTATATATGAAAATACATGTGCAGGCTGTCACGATTCAGGTATAGCTGGAGCTCCAAAATTTGGAGAAAAAGCTGATTGGGCACATGTGAGAAAAGAAAACATAAAAGATGTATTTGAGCACGCTCTAAAAGGCTTAAATGCAATGCCTCCAAAAGGTGGAGATATGTCATTGAAAGATGAAGATGTCAAGAGTACAGTCAAATATATGCTTGAAAAAAGCAAATAATCTTATAAAGGAGAAAAGATGATAAGTGTAAAAAAATTATTAGCAATAGCTATCATGAGTGCAATAAGCACTACAGTAGTTAATGCTGCTAGCAATGAAGCCTTGGTTAAAGAGGGACGAAAAGTTTTTGTAACAAAAAAACAAGGCAACTGTTTAGCTTGTCATGCAGTTCAAGGTGATCCAAGCATACCACAAACTGGTGATATTGGTCCGAAATTGGCAAATCTTGATGCCTATCCAAAGGCATATCTGTTTGAAAAAATTTGGGATCCAAACAAAACAGTACCAAATACCCTAATGCCACCAATGGGAAGAAGTCACAAGATAACAAAGCACCAAATAGATGCACTCGTAGCATATCTACAAGCAACAACAAAATCAAAATAAAGAGGAAGATGAATTATGAAAAGAAGAAATTTTTTAGGATTAGGTTTCGCAACAATGGCAGTAACAGCACTTCAAACAGTAGGAAGCGCAAGCATATTTTCAGAGCACCCAAAAGCTTTTATGGCAACCTCAGGTGATGCTGCATTAAAAGATGCTTATGGTACTACAAGTGTTATAAAGGATGATAAAGCAAAATTAAAACTTCCGGATATCGCAGAAAATGGTGGCGCAGTTCCTGTAACAGTTTCTACAAGTCTTGATAATGCGAAAACTATGACACTAATCATAGATGGCAATCCACACCCACTAGCAGTTACTTGGGAGTTAAGTGAAGGAACTATCCCGAAATTTTCAACAAGAATTAAGATGAGAAAAACAGGAAATGTAAGATTAGTGGTAGAAGATGCAAACGGTAAGCTTCATGTAACAACAAAACAAGTAAAAGTAACAGTAGGCGGATGTGGCGGTTGATACCAACAAAACAAAGAGCATAAGAAAGAGAAGATAAAAATAAAGTTCTAGGCAAAGCCTAAGCTTTAGTAGAGCGTGAATTGACAGGGAATTCACTTCCTTGGCAAGATTGAGTGCTAGACAAGGTTCTAGCCGACAGGCTAAGCTTTAGTAGAGCGTGAATTTTTTAAGAGCTTTGCTCTTAAAAAAGATGACAATTAATGAAATAAATTTAGGAGAAATGAAAATGGGAATAAAAGCAATAGCAAAAGTTAAACATGATATAGCAACAGTAAAATTACTTGTAAAGCATCCAATGGCATCAGGTAAGATAGGTGGCGGAAAAGGTGAAGCAAAATACATAAACCACTTAACAGTAAAGCATGGTGGAAGAGTTGTATATGATATGTATCCAACTTCAGCAGTATCAAAAAATCCATATATCAAATTTGCATTTAAAGGCGCAAAAAAGGGTGATACTATCACAGTATGGTGGCAAGACAATACAGGAAAAAGTGAGAAGAAAGATATAAAATTAAAGTAAGTAACTTTACGCGCTATCATGGGGAAAACTCATTATATTGGCAGGGACAAAAGTCCCTACTGCCCTCTGAAACTGCGAAAAGTAAGACTTTTCGAGAAAAAATGCGAAAGGTCAGAAAATAAAAACTCTAAGTTTTTAAAAAAGGAGATAATATGTTAAAAAAACTGATAAAAATTGTTGCTATATCAATGATAAGCACTACGATTGTCTTTGCTGCGAACTTTAATGCTCAAGCAGAAAAAGATAGAAAAGCATTTGTGGATTATTTCTTAAAGAAATTTGAAAATCCTGTTGCAAACAGAGATAAATATTTTCCATATGTGCCCCTAAAAGAGTTGAAGAAGGATTATATATATCCTCTTAAATTTCAAGATTTTCAAGATGGTCCTCTTAGCTGGTACAGACCAAGCAAAGAACAATTTGCAGAGATAAATGATTTTCCTCCGTATGAGATTCCGGTTGATGATGGAGAAGAGTTATTTAATAAACCATTTGCAAATGGAAAGACATATGCAAGTTGTTTTCCAAACCCTGCTATAAAACAAAACTATCCATATTATGATGTACATAGAGACGAAATAGTTACGATTGGAATGGCAGTAAATGAGTGTAGAGTCATAAATGGAGAAAAACCTCTAAAATATGGAAAAGGTGATCTTGCAAAAGTTGTAGCCTATCTGGCCGTAAAATCAAGAGGTAAAAAGATAGATATCAAAATACCAAATGAAAATGCTGCAAAAGCATATGAAGCCGGCAAGAAACTTTTTTATAAACAAAGAGGATATCTTGCGATAAGCTGTAATGAGTGCCATGTAAAAAGCGCGGGAAAAAGAATAAGAGCAGAAGCATTAAGCCCAGCATTAGGAGCTACTACACAAATGCCAGTATATAGAATCAAATGGGGTGGACTTGGAACACTTCAAAGAAGATTAGCAGGTTGTGTAAAAGATACAGGCAGTGAAAAACCAAAGATGCAAAGTAAGCCACTTAAAGAGCTAGCATACTTTTTAACATATATGTCAAATGGTATGAAACTTTTTGGCCCAGATACAAGAAAGTAGGGAGTTGATATGAAAAAATTAATCTTAATAAGTACTATAACTGTAGCATTTTTAGCAGGTTGCGCTATGAATAACCCATATGCCTCAAATGGTGTCGATAACGCCATAGCAAATGCACAAGCAAAATACAATAAAGCACATAGTCAAATGGTAGCCTGGAAAAATACTAAAAAAGTATTGGAAAAAGCAAAAAAACTAGCAAAAAGTAACCCTAAAAAAGCTATAGCTCTAGCAAACGAAGCCGCTTATGAGGCTCAAACTGCTTTAGATCAATCAGCAGAGTTTGAAAAAACTTGGCGTGCTGAAGTACCTAAGTGAAGAAGGTAGATAGATGAGTTCATTAAATAGAAGAGAATTTTTATATATGATGTCCGTTTTAGGGGCATCATCTCTGTTTGCAAAATCACATCAAAAGCTTTTTGATGTAAAAAATTTGAACGATTATTATAAAATTCAAAATTTTGGTAATGCTAGATTTTTGCATATGACAGATTGCCATGCGCAACTTCTGCCGATACACTTTAGAGAGCCGAGTGTTAATCTAGGTTTTGATTCAAACTATGGCAAGCCTCCGCATATCGTTGGAAGCCACTTTTTAAAACACTATGGCATATCTGAAAACTCTAGAGCCGGTTTTGCTATGACTTGTATGAACTATGTACAAAATGCACACAGATTTCACAGAGTTGGCGGTTTTGCACATATCAAAACTTTAACTGATCACCTTAGAGGAAATTTTGGCAAGGACAAAACTCTCTTTTTAGACGGTGGTGACACTTGGCAGGGAAGCGCAACATCTCTTTATACAAGAGGCAAGGACATGGTAGAAGCCATAAACTTGCTTGGTGTTGATGTTTGTACTGGTCACTGGGAATTTACATATAAAGAAAAAGAGATTTTAGAAAACATAAAAGCTCTAAAATCTGATTTTGTAGCTCAAAATGTTTTTGTCAAAGATGAAGCACTTATGAATGGCGCAGAAGCTTATGATGAAGATAGTGGAAGAGCATTTAAACCATATGTCATGAAGAAGATGGGTGACCATATGGTAGCTGTTATAGGACAAGCATTTCCTTATACAACTATAGCAAATCCACAAAGATTTATACCGGATTGGTCATTTGGTATCAAACCAGACGAGATGCAAGAGTTGGTCGATGAAATCCGAACAAAAGAGAAGCCTGATGCTGTTATGGTCATATCTCACAATGGATACGATGTTGATAAAAAGATGGCTGAAGTTGTTAGCGGTATAGACTTTATACTTGGCGGTCATACGCATGACGCTGTACCAGAAGCTGTGCCTGTTAAAAATTCTAAAGGTGTTACCCATGTCATAAATTCAGGTTCAAACGGCAAGTTTATCGGCGTTCTTGATCTTGATATAAAAGACAAAAAAGTAAGAGACTTTAGATTTACTCTTATGCCTGTTTTCTCTGATCTTCTACCTGAAGACCCTGAGATGAAAAAGTATATAGAAAAAGTAAGAGCTCCTTTTATAGATAAACTTACCAAGCCATTAGCTACAACTGACAATCTTCTATATAGAAGAGGAAATTTTAACGGCACATTTGATCAGATTATCTGTGATGCTCTTCGTGAAGTAAAGGGAGCAGATATATCTATGAGTCCAGGCTTTAGATGGGGAACTTCTGTTCTTCCGGGTGAAGCTATCACTTTTGATGATCTTATGAATCACACCTCTATGACATACCCTGAGACTTACACCAGAGATGTAAAAGGTGCGGATTTACATACTATATTAGAAGATGTTGCCGACAACCTTTTTAATAAAGATCCATTTTTACAACAAGGTGGTGATATGGTACGAACAGGTGGTCTCTCATATACGATAGACCCTAGGAAAGATATAGGCAAAAGAATCACCAATTTACAATTAAGTAGCGGTGAGAAGATAGATGCAAACAGAATCTACAAACTAGCCGGCTGGTCAACAGTTGGTAGTGCTTCTAAAGGCGAGCCTGTTTGGGAAACTGTGCAGAAGTATCTAGGAGATCACAAACATATCAAAAACTTAAAGCTTGAAACCCCAGATATCATAGGTGTTAAAAACAACCCTGGTATCGAACTTTCACTTTATAAAAATTAAATAACTTTTGGCAGGGTTTTCCCTGCCAAAAGACAATGGAGCTATGATGAAGAAACTCACGCTATTTTTAATCTTATCAATTTTTTTATTTGCAAATTTTTTTGAATTTAAACCACTTAAAATCAATAAAGATATAAGCTGTTTTATAGGAGATTATAATCCTGTCTTAAAATCAAACAAAGGCTTTGTCTCTAATGTCTGCTATATAGACATGGGGGATTTTTTGGTTTTAACAGATGCAAGCGCAACATATAACTTTGCAAAAGAGTTAAATGCTTTCATAGAAAAATCTACAAATAAGAAAATAAAATTTGTGGTTATCACAAACTATCATGATGACAGACTCTTAGGAGCCTCATTTTTCAAAGAAAAAGGTGTGAAAATAGTAGGTGCATCAAACTTGCCAAATCTTATAAAAACTCACCCTGATACATATAAAAGAACTATGACAACACTGCCAAAGAATTTAACGAAAAATACAAAAGCAGTTGAGCCTGATTTATTGGTCGATAAAAAACTAGAGATAAAAGGCAGTAAAAAGAGTATATTTGTCATAAAACCTTCAAAAGGTACACAAAGTGCTGCAGATTTGATTGTTTACAGTCCTAAAGACAGCTTTATCTTCACAGGAAACACCATTTTCAACGGAAGGTTTGTAAACTATGCAAAAGACAGCGATATGGATGGATGGATAAAAGCTTTGAAATTCATAGAAAATAAACATGTCAAATATGTCATGGGCGGGCATGGAAAAAGATTTGACAAAAATTCATATAAACCTACTTTAGAGTATCTTTTGATGTTAAGAAAACAGGTAAAAAAAGCAAATGAGGATGACATAGATCCAGCTGACCTGGAAAAGTACATATATACAGATAAGTTTAAAAGCATACCTCATTACAATGAGTTATATCTTAGAAATGCCAGACACTATTTTGACCAATTAGAGTGGCAATAAAGGGTAAATAATGAAAAGAATATTGTTGATTATACTCATAAGCACTTTTGCTTTTGCAAAGGTTGATTTTGCCACGCCTCAGCCTAGCTTTGAAAATCCAAGACTTTGGCTCATAAGGATCAATGAAAGTGAAACCAAGAAAGTAAATCATATACTAAATGCAGTTAATAATGTCCTAAAAGGCTACCCCGAGGAAGCTCTACATGTAGAGCTAATTTTTTATGCAAACGGCATAAGGGCAGCAAGAAAAGATTACAATAAAAACATACTAAAAAGGATAAAATCCTTGATGGTGTATGATAATATAGATTTTGTAGTCTGCAAAAACACAATGGATACGATGGGCTGGAAGAAAAAAGAGTTTATAGGCGGAGTAAGATATGTCCAAATAGGCATAGCCGAGGCAATAGAGAGAGTTGCTTCAGGCTGGATAGATGTTTCACCATATTAAGGAGATTTTTTGAAGAAGATTATCACGGTTTTATTTCTATTTTTCTCAATTTCTCTTTTTGCTGATTATAGAACAGGAAAGAAAGTATTTGAGCAAAAATGTGCCTCTTGCCATACAGGATATATAGCGGGAAAAGTTCTTGAAGATAATTTTTATAAAAAAGACAATAAACTTTTGAACCTAAAGGCACCGACTGTAAATATGCTTGCATATTTTATGAAAGAGGCACCTGAACACATAGGAGAAAAGGATGACCCTGAGATGCAAAGAGTTGAGATAGGCGATTTTATACAAGATTATGTTTACAATCCAAACAGGAACAATAGCGTCATACCTCATAGATTTCTAAAATATTTTGATAAAAAAGAGAGTATGAAAGGCAAAGTTAGCCAAGATGAACTCTCAAATATAGCAGATTATCTATTTGAGTACAAAAAGATGAGACTCAAAAACCATCCCCGAGCCAAGAAAATTCTCAAAAAACTAAGCACAAAAGAACTCATACAAAAAGCCAAAAAAGAGCAAAAAATCATACTTATAGAGGCGATGTCAAAGACATGCTACTACTGTAAAAAGATGGAAAAAGAGGTTTTATCACTTCCTGATATACAGCAAATCATAAATAAGGATTTTGTTTTTATAAAAATAGATGTAGATAAAACTAAACTGCCATTAGGGTTAGATAAAAAGTACAAAAAGCTCACACCAACCTTTTTCACTCTAACCCCAGATGGAAAATTTATGAACGACTACCCCGGAGCTTGGAATAAGAGTGATTTTCTATTGATTTTGGATGAAAATATCAAAAAGTAATCCTAGCCTTGACTTTGGGTAAATTTTTACACCAAGTTAAGTTCCTGTTATCAAGCAAGCTTTAAGGGGATTGGAGAACCACTCGATACAAAATTTTTAGCTAGCAGTAGAAAAGATTTAATTTTTTCCAGCCATTTTTACATATATATGCAATATATCGATAGCAGCGGGAGTTATACCGCTGATTTCGCTTGCTTCAAAGAGGGTTGGAGGGTTGAATTTTTGTAATTTTTCTACAACTTCATTACTTAAGCCGGATATTGAGCTAAAATCCATCAAAGGAGGAATTTTTACATTCATCATATTTTTCATTTTATCGATTTGCATTTTTTGCTTTTGTATATAATTTTTATATTTTGCTTCAACAAGTATCTGTTTTTTTGCATCGTGTGAGAAATTTTCAAATAAATTAGAAAGTTTTATTAATTTATCC
>JALUMZ010000159.1 GCA_027055635.1 Campylobacteraceae bacterium | reverse complement strand
TGTACGGAGTATCTGCTATAAAAGCAACACGGCTTGGACCGATATCACCATCAGGATTGATGACACTTGAAGTTGGATATACTTTTAGTGGTTCTAGTGTTTTTGCATCACATAAAACTGCACCGCCTGGATTGTAGTTTCCTGCCATTACATATTTGCCATCAGGAGAAACTGCAAGTCCACGAGACTCTTGACCTACTTGAACACTTGCAAGTGCCGGTTGACCTGGAGCATTTAAATCAAACATAGTCAAACGACCAGAACGGCTGATTGAGTATGCATATCTTGGCATTCTTTTATTTGTCACAGTTACATGTACAGCAAATCCTGCTTTGTGACGAGATAGTACTTTTCCGCTTGTTCCGTCTATAAAGTCAACCAAAGAAGCATCTCTTTCAGTTGCAAACATGATATCTTTAACACTTTTTACATCAGTTGGTTTTGGATATTTTTTAAACAACATTTTTCTGTTTGCCAATTTTTTCCAGCTCTTATGAACATCATCAAGTGAAAGTTTTAGAGTAACTGTATTTTTCCAGTTCATTAGCCAATCAACCATACCTGCTGCATCATCTTTTGAAAATGTAGATTTCCAAGCTGGCATAGCAGTGCCTTGACGGCCGTTTAGTATAGTTTCAACAAGAGAGTTATGCTCTTTTTTCTTCAATGCTTTTGGTCGTAAATCCGCACCAACACCACCTTGGTGAATAGGACCATGACAGCCTTGACACTCTTTCTCATACTTTTTTGCAAAGTTCATGTTTGAAGTGCCCGCTAGCAAACCTGTTGTCGCAACAAACGCAATCGCTGCACTAGATGCAGCTAATTTCTTTAAATCCATGTATTGTTCCTCCTTGAAAGATAACACCAAGCATATATGAGTATAACCACAAATAGATACTTGGCATGTAATATTATTTAAAAATCTACCCAAGATTTTTAAAACCTTTCAAAGTTTAACACAATTTGCAAAAAAAATTATTGACATAAGTCAAATCTACATTATATTTATCATCTCTTTATTGTTGATATTGTCTATTAAAATTCTTTTGACTCTATCTTGCCATAGTTCTCCAAACTCTTTTAGTTGTTCATTTGTTGCATTTTGAGTTATAACTAATCCCATCAGTTCATGCATTTTTGCGTGAGCTGGAACGATTCCGGGATTATATAGAACATCTACGCTTTTACCTGTATCGATTCTTGTAAATCTTGCACTTGAGTTTATATCTGAGTTAAATTTCATCAAAGAGTGTCTAGCAAAGTTCCCATTTAACCCTTTGAAGCCACTTTTGTCTGTTGCTCCTGTTATGTTTGAGATCACATTTGCTATCACTCCTGCAACACCATCTTCTATATCCTCTTTGAATTCAACTTTCACCTCACCTCTGACTGCAGGACTATCCGGATAGAGAGCATCAAGGGCTTTAAGTGTCATCAGATATGCTCCTGCTACTGTTGGGCAACTATGCCCGGCTGATTTTACAATCTGGGTATATCTAAACTTGATAATTCCATCTTCAACAGTTCCTAAAGTTAAAGCTAATGGATCAAAGGTTGTAATTCCCGGTACTTCATCGAAAAATTTTGGAAATGCCATTAAAATGCTCCTAATGCTTTTTTTACTTCATCGCTTGCCATAGTGACATTCCACGCCGGCTCCCAAACTATCTCAACTTCACAACTGTTTATACCATCGATTTTTTCCACAGCTTCTTTTGTCCACTGTTTCATCATCTCATGTAAAGGACAACCCCTGGTTGAGAGGGTCATGGTTACATGCACATGGTCTCCTTCAACTTTTGCTCCATAAATTAAGCCCAAAGAGTAGATGTCAAATCCAACCTCAGGGTCTATTACTGTTTTTATAGCATCATATACCATTTCCTCAGTTACTGCCATCTTCTAATCCTTTATTATAATTTTCTAATTCTTCTATCCCATATATAAGGGTATAATAGATATTGTATATCACCAAAAGAGTTCCTATGCCCATTATCACAGTTCCTATTTGAAATACAAAGGGAATTTTTGCGACAATTGCGCCGATAGCCAGCAATAGTCCTGTAAGTGTAATCCAAAACTGGGTATCTGCTATTTTTTCATGTACCATATCGTTTAACATAGGTACTTTTATTTTTCCAACTAGAGGAGAATATCTTTGATACCATACCAAAAAAGGAAGTATCTTATATATATGACCAACTACAAAAAAAGTGAAAAATCCAAAAAACAGAGTAAATCCAAAAAGGAGATAATATGTATCATTTTTAGTGATAACTCCTGTTAAAAGTATAAAAAACGATACTATAAGTGTAGCAAATGAGGCCATCATATTTTTTGCCCAAAAATCATTTTGTTTTCTGATTCTCGTCGAAAATATAAGATACATTTGATAGAGTGCAAAAAATATAGCTACTGTTGAGAATAGAATTCCACCAAATTTCAAGATGTTAAGCTTGTAAAAAGTTCCTATTAAAAATAGAATTAAACCTATAATAATAGTATAAAAAGCCATCTCTATCGCAGTTTGCTTAAATCCATGTGAGAGTGAAAACATAGGTAGTAAAATCATACCAATTCCCATGATAGTCATGATGACATACCCAAATATTGTTGTAGCTATGTGCATTTGTACCAAGTCTAGTATGTCAGGATAAAATCCATAAATAAGATTTAGTGCTATTATGAATCCTATAGTGACACCGATGGTTAAAAATATATTTGAAACAAGTATAAATTTTGCAACTATATCCCATCTAGTGATATTTTGGTATGTAAGAAAAACATTTGTAACAAAAATAAGCATAGATATATACATCAACATTGCACCATAAGGCAATATTTGCGTATAGTTTTCATCCCATAAGCCAAAGGTAAATATTAAAATACCACTTACAAACATATAAAATTGCACATAGGCAAAATCTTTTGAAAAAATTGGTATTTCAAGTACCACGGGAACAAGTTGATACATAGCTCCAAAGATAACCATCATCACAAAGCCAAGTAGATACAAATGCATTAGAGATGCTATCGAAGATGAGAGAAAGTATCCGTTTACTTCACCTGCATAAAAAGGTAGCAAAAAAGCAGTAATAGCATAGAAAACTGCTCCTGCTATGAAGTAATGAGCCACCAATATAAATGGTGGCGCCATATCTGTGGCTAGATTTTTTGCCATTTTTTATCCGTCACAACTTTTGTCACTAAGATCAGCTTTTTCACTCATGCCTTCTTTGTACGAAAAAACCAATTTTGCTTTTCCATCTTCTGTTGTGCCTTCTTCTATATTATAATTTGCATTTATTTTAGGAAGTAATCCAGCAGGACTTTTGTGGTTTATCATGATAACTTTTGTATTTTTGTCTTTGATTAGACCAACTGCAAGCATAGCATTTACCATAGGCTCCGGAGGTCCACATCTTGATGTGTCAAACTCTATATATGTAGTTTCTCCTATTTTATACTCAAAAAAAGGTACAGTTTGACCTTCAACTTTTATCTCTTTCGCATCATCTGGTTTTGCGATTTGTAAATCAGACATATTAACTCCTATTTAATTTTTTGGAATTATACATCAGTTTTGTTAAAAGTTTATTGATATAGGTCAATTATATATCAAAGTACTCCTTTAGTCGATTTTCATTTAAAATAGTAAATCCACCATTTTCCTCTTTTATTAAATTCTCATTTTTAAATTTTCTTATAATTCTTGAGTATGTTTCAGGAGTCATGTTGAGTGTTGAAGCAGTGATCTTATGATTCATGTGGCAAGAGTTTGGAAAAGTTTCATATATATGCTTTGCTACTTTTGATGTTGAATCTAGAGTAAGATTTAAAGAGATTGTTTTTTCTAGCATCAATATAGTTTTTGTTAGTGATTTTACGAACATAAACAAAAATTTTGTATTATTTAGAAAGTGTTTTTCAAATTTTTCAAAATCAACCAACAGTATTTTTGAGTTGAGTAGTGTAGAGCAACTAGACGGGTATGGCATATGTTCCAAGTTTGCTAACTCAGCTATCAAAGATGGAGTATTTAGAATTTTTAATACTACTTCATTTCCTCTTATGTTATTTTTATAGATTTTAACATTGCCGTCTAGTAGTATATGTAGATATTTGGAGTCATCCCCTTTAAAAAAGATGACCCTGTTTTTTTCAAATACTTTTACTGTTGAAATATTTTGGAGATATACCAAATCATCATCGCTAAAATTCTCAAAAATAGGAATTTGTTTTAGTAAATCTTTCAAAAATATCCTTTCAAACTAATAACCGACCTTACGCACTACAATGAGCAAAGCTCATAAAAGTGGCAGGGACTAAAGTCCCTACAACCCCCTAAAGCTTACGAAAAGTAGGACTTTTCGAGAAAAAAAGTGCGTAAGGTCAGCTAATAAAATCTATGTATCTCTTCCATTAAATTATCTATGGTGATATCATCGCCCTTTTGGGCTAAAAAATCATTTAAATATTTTTCGCTTGCTTCCATGCCACCATCTTTTTCAATTTCAACAAGTTTTTTATAAAGAGGAAGTAATATATCAGCTATATGCTTAGATACTGCTTTTCTATAGGCTCTATATCCTTTGATCTCTTTCGTATTGATATCTCTTATGATTTCAAAATGCGTAAATACCCAATAATATCTTCCATCTTTTGCTAAGTTCTTTATAACGGCTGTTAGATTTTTACCATTTTGGATTCTATCCCATAAAAGCTTAAATGCAATACGAGGCATATCTGGATGTCTTACGATGCTGTGAGGTTGTCCTAAAAGTTCCTCTTTTGGATATCCGGAGATCTCTGCAAAGTAGTCATTGCACTCTATTATAATACCTTTTTTATCTGTTTGAGATTCTATATATTTTGTGTTGTCTAAAATAATCTCTTTATCTATCGGTTCTGGTCTTTTCATCTGTTGTCTCCTTGTAGTATCTTTTTTCTGATTTTTGGATTTGTCATATTTTCTCCTCTTAACATTCTAAGTCTCATTTCATCAAAACTTATAAAGTTTTTTCTATTTCTTTCATATACTCCAAATCCATAATGCATGGGTGTCTGGAAATCACTTATACTATAATATGCTTTTTTGGCATCTATCCACTTGTTTGTATCTATCGTATAAGCCCAAATTGTAACATCTTTAGGATTAATATTTTGGGATTTCATCCAAAGAATAGAGCATCCGGGATCATCAAAAAAGTGTGTTTTATAATCTTTTGTGATTACTTCTACTGCAAAAGAGTTGCCCGAGAGATACATATGACATTGTGGGTCTTGCATCTTGTTTGGAATTATCTTTAGCGGTATCTTTTTGATATTTCTCATCTCCTCGCTTTTTTGATTTGATTCTAATTTATAGTATAAAAGTCCAAGTAGAACCAAAATAGGAAAAATAACCAATATAGCTTTTTTTATCATAACCAAACTCCATTTTTTATGTAATAAGTGATCGGATATGCACTAACAATGAGCGCATAAATGATATTAAACACAATAGATACATTATAGTAAAATTTCTCTTTATTCTTCTCTAAAATAGACATAATAGCTCCACTAACTCCATAAAATGTACCGATATAAAGAGTTATGTACAACACATAACCTATATAATCATAATCTTTTTGAAGCATACAAAAAGGACAATGATGGGTAGGAAGTTGATAGATATAAGTTCCAAAAAATATAATTAAAGAGATGATAGATATAAACACATATACAATATTTAGACCAAGAATCATCCATGAATTTTTAAGTATATACGATAAAATTAAAAGTGTAAAGACAGCATAAAACAAATATACAAAATAGAGCTTATTTATAGTAAATATAAAAGAAAAAGATGAAGTCGAGGCAGCAGAGAAGAGAGTGCCACAACAACTGACAAGTTTACTCACATCTAGTGAAGTGAAAAAATCGATCTCAAGATATATTTCAATAAGCAAAAAGATAAAACCAACAATATAGAGCCAAAATTTATATTTTGTATATGGTTGATTTTCATTTTTTAAATCAAAGTGGTGAAGAACTAGCCAAAAACCAAATATATATAGGTTTAATATCTTATAAAAAAACATAGCAGAGCCAAAGCTTACAGAGTTTACGACCCCTGCACCGCACATGGCACCTGTGATGACATCTGATAGCTTGTCTGCTGTAAATATAAAAAATAGAAATAGAGGTAATTTAACTATAAATATATACTTTATGATAGTAGCTACCAAAAAGCTCTGTTTTTCTAATTTGTACTGCAGATTACTAGTGGAGTTTAGATTCCAAAATTTTACTATTTTGATACTGATAAAAAAAGCAATAATCCCAAAAAATAGAAAAATAAAATCAAGCGCTAAAATAGTGATGATTTCAGGAGTAAGAAGCATTAAATAATCTCTCCATTGTGTATATCAATCTGCCTGTCTATGAAATCTAAATCAAAAAAGAGAGGGTCATGTGAAGCTATTATGATACTATTGTGTCCGTTTTTTAGTTTTTTTAATATTTCGATAAATTCCAAAGATAGTTTTTTATCCAAATTTGCTGTTGGTTCATCTGCTATTATTATGCTAGGATTATTTATAAGAGCTCTTGCGATAGCGACTCTTTGCTGCTCACCTCCTGAGAGATTTTTTACTATAACATCCATCTTTGATTCAAGTGAAAAGTTTTGAAAAAGTTCTTTTAGTCTATCTTCTAGCCAATCACTATCCGGATTTGATGGAATAAGCGGAACTATGACATTTTCTCTTGCACTAAGAGTTGGAATGAGATTGTATCTTTGAAATATAAATCCTATATTTTCTCTTCTAAATAGTGAAGTAAAGTTGTCAGCTAGTTTTGAAACTCGCTTCCCATCCACTATCACTTCTCCACTTGTTGGTTTATTTAGTGCAGCAATTAGTGAAAGAATTGTACTCTTTCCACTTCCGCTAGGACCTTTTAAAAGGACTATTTCACCTTTTTTTACTCTTAAGTTGATATTTTTTAGGGCAACTACTTTATCATTTGCTCCGACTTTAAACTCTTTTGTTACATTTCTTAACTCTATCATCTCATCACCTCATCAGCATCCATAGATGCTACTCTCCAAGAGGGTATAATAGTAGCAGCTATATATATAGGAACCGTTAGAAAAAATATGATAGAAAATGTCTGAAAATCAAAGCAAAAAGGTAGATCAAATTCTGGTTTTAAGCTAGAGTATCCTATGAAGATATTTTTTAAAAGTGGTGCATTTAAAAAATAGACATAAAAAATAGAGAGACAAAGAGCCGTTATGAAGGAGACAAAAGAGATGATGAAGGCTTCATAAAATTTCTCTTTTAGTATATCATCTATCGTCCATCCGACAGCTTTTAGTATCCCTATCTCTCTTTTTTCATCAGAACTTACGCCACTTGCTTTATCATAAATAATCATAAAGAAGGTAAATGCGCTGATGACAAACAGAGCTAAGAATAGACCACCTTTGTAGTCAAACAGATTTTGGTAACTTATCTTTAAATCCTCTTTGGTGATAACTCTGCTATCAGGATATAATTGAGTGATTTTGCTTGCAATATTTGGTATTTCTGATGGATTTGCAATTTTAATGACAAAATCTACTGCTTCATCTGGCTTCATACCAAAAATTTCTCTCACTTTTTTGCTTGGCATTACAATTATATCGCTTGATTCTAGTTTAGTATCACCATTGAAAATCCCATCAATTTTTACTTTGATTAGACTGCCGTCTGGCTTAACAAAGTTAAAATAGCCTTGATAAAAGTTGTTTTTCAATATCTTATCTATTCCGCTTCCTATTAACATGCCTGAGTCAATTTTGAGTCTGTCAAAGTTGAACTTATCACATAATTTTGTATATAAATCTCTATATTGATCTTCAAATTGATCAATGCCTACAACAGAAAAATTTACTCCCGCATTTGCAAAGTAGTAATAACCCCATACTCTTGGAATCACGGCTTTAACTCCATCTATCGCTAAAAGCCTGTTCACTCTTGAGAGAGGCATATTTATAGCTCGACCGGCTTGTAGTCTTTGGACTGTAATATCCGGTAAAGAATTGATAGTTATATCTAGTTCACTCTTTATTGAGTTTGAGATAAACAAAATGGAGCTCAACAAAAATATAAGTAGAGTAAAAACAAAAAATATGAAGATGTTCTTGCTTCCTCTTCTAAAGATTGAGAGTACTGAAAAATCAAATAAAAATTTATTTAATCTATTTTTCAATTTTTATCCTTGATGGTAGATTTTTCTGAATAGCTGAGTAGTTATATACAAAAGTTGATGGAAAATTTTCACCAAGCGAAGGAGAGTTGCTAAAAAGTGAAAATGTGTCACTTAAACTACGATGCCTTACATAGTGAACTTCATTTGATATTGCCAAATCGGGCAAACCTATGATATGTATAAAAGCTCTCTTTTCATCCTCTTTTTTGTCTTTGTGTTTAAGATATGAAATTTGAAAAAAAAGAGTTGATAAAATAGTAAATATAAAAAGCAAGACAGAATAACTTTTGATTTTCATATCATACTCTTTTTATATTTACAATCTGTTTTTACATGTCAAGATATCTGATGAGTCCAACACTTAATTTGTCATAATGAAGTGTTCTTGTTCCACCAAATTTTATGCCAAAAAGCTTTGCGCTAGCTTCATTTTCAAGAGGTATCAAATCATCGCCGTGTGGTCCTATAACTTTGCTTCCAAATACATATAGGGCATCTTTTGCATTTATCTTTTTTCCGCTTAGATAGTCTTGTACAAACATATCTTTTATATTTGAGTCTATGTATTTATGGTCTATGAAGTATTTTTGATGGAAAAATACTTGCATCATAGCTTTTACGGAGACAAATTGGACAATTTTTCCGTTTTTTAGAGTTGCTTCACATAAAAACGCTGGATATTTCTTAAGTGGAAGTTGATATGCAGGGTCATTTGCATTTTTATCTAGTAACTTTATCTCTCCGGCAAAAAGGCTGACTGCCAATATAGCGATTATCAATATAAACTTTTTCATTTTAACTCCTATAGTAAATCTTTTTTCTTAAATGTGATATATCCCATAAATGAGAAGATTAGTCCAAGTATTATAGGATAAAAAATTGAATAAATCATTAACAATTTTGCTCCTAAAGTATCAAGAAGATAGTATGCCACAGGACCTATGACGGTCAATTCCGGATCAAATAGAGATATAGCACCTATTCTAAAAACCTCTATGGGATTTAAGAGAGCTATTGTTATGATTAGCCCATCACTTGCTCTTCCTTGAAGCATCAAGCCAATAAGGGCAATATCGATAAAAGCCAAAAGAATTATCCATATCATAAATGAACTTCCTACTGCGATATCTGATGACTTTACAATAGTAGATACAAAAAATGCTATACCTAAAAACACAAAACACATGGCAAACAGAAGAGCAGAATATAGACTTATCATCGCCCATGGTAGATTGCCACCTTTGATAATTCCAAAAACAATGCCTAAAATTAATGCGAATATCACAGGCAAAAATACGGTCAAAAATCTTCCAAGCATCTTTCCCCAGTAGTAGTGAGTAAGTGATATAGGAAAAGAGAGCATATATTCTAATACATTGCTTTCTCTATCTCCCGATATGGATTTGACAGTAGTTA
>JALUMZ010000158.1 GCA_027055635.1 Campylobacteraceae bacterium | reverse complement strand
AATCTCAAAATATATGCTAAAAACACCGATGCCGATAGTTGGACTAAGAGGTATGAGGTTTCTTGCAAAATCGATACTAAAACTTAGAGCAAAACCTAAAAAGTACGCAAAACTCTTTCTTGGAAATATAGTCCGTATGCAAGAGGAGATAGGTACGGGCGGGGCTGGATTTAGATTTATGTATGCTTCATTTTTAGAAGAAGCGAGTGAATTATTTGATGATGATCAAATTCTCAAAGAGGCTTCATCTCTTATGCTTGAAGTTGGAGATGAGTGGAGGGATTTTGCTTTAGTAATCGCAAAAGCTATAAAATCAAAACAAGATATAGACTATAAAAAAATAGCACAAATGCTTATGAATATCAGTAAAAATGAGGCTAAAGTCTATAAAAAACTCTTGGAATTCAAGGGATGATAAAAGTAAGAGATGTTGTCAAAAAGTATGGCGATTTAATAGCACTAGATGGCTTGTCTTTTGATGTAAAAAGTGGTACTGTATTTGGTCTTTTAGGTGTAAATGGTGCCGGTAAAAGTACGATATTATCTATCTTAAACGGTTTAAGTAAGATGGATGAGGGCGATATAAAGATAGATGGATTGGATATCAACATTGATACAAAAGAGATAAAAAAATTCAGCTCTCTTGTCCCTCAAAATTTAGCTTTTTATGATAAGCTAAGTGTCAAAGAAAATCTTGATTTCTTTGCTAAAATTCAAAATGCAGATGAGAATAATTATAAAAAAGCCATAGAGATAAATAGTTTAAATGATCTCTTAAATCAAAGAGCCTCTACTCTCTCAGGTGGGCAAAAAAGAAGATTAAACATAGCAATAGGACTGCTAAATAACCCCAAAATTATCTATTTTGATGAACCAACAGTCGGCATAGACCCAAAGAGCAGAAAAGAGATACTTCAATCCATAAAAGAGTATAAAAACTTTGGTATAACAGTTGTCTATACAAGCCACTATATGGATGAAGTTGCCACTATATGTGATGAAGTTGCCATCATATCACATGGTAAATTGGTTGTTCAAGAAGCTCTTAGTGAGTCTTTAAATCTTGAAAAACAATTTTTAGAATTGACTAGGGATGATCATGTTTAGTGCTATGGTTAAAAAAGAGACACTCTTGATCACGAGAGATAAAAAAGCTTTAGCTCTGCTTTTTATTATGCCCGCTATATTTATCTTGATTATATCAGTAGCCATGAGAGATGTTTTTTCTCTAAGTAGTGTCAGTTTTAAAATCTCTATAAACGATATGGACAAATCCAAAATTACTAAAGAGTTAATATCAAATATAGAAAAGAACAAAAGTTTTGATATAGTCAAACCCAAAGATGCACAAATTTTGGTTATATTTCCAAAAAATTACTCAAAAAATAGACAAAAGGCTAAGTTAGATATAAAAGACTCTCTAAAAAGTGACGAGATAGAGTTGTTTAAAGCAAAATTATTAAAAGAGATTGTAGAGTTAAAGCTGAAAATAATCAAAGCTAGATTGATGGAATTTTCAGATGAAGCGGCTAGTGCTTTGGATTCTGTTGATTTAGATTCAAAATCCCTTTTTGATGTAAAATACAACAAAACAGAAGATATACCAAACTCTACCCAACAGAGTGTTCCCTCATGGATAGTTTTTGGTATGTTTTTTATGATAACCCCTATATCTACAATATTTTTAAATGAAAAAAAGCAAAATACACTCCAGAGGCTAAACTCTATGAATGTCTCTATATCTGCTATGGTTATCTCAAAAACCATTCCATATCTCATAATTGCCCAAATCCAAGCTTGGGTGATGATAGGAGTAGGGGCATTTATTGTGCCGCTCTTTGATACCCCGGCACTCCATATAAACGGCTCTGTTTTTGCCGTTATTTTACTCTCTTTTTCGTTGAGTCTCTCAGCAGTTGGATTGGCGATGCTTATAGCCGTAAGTGCCAATTCTAGCGAACAGGCATCTACGATAGGTGGGATACTTAGTATTTTACTAGGAGCAATAGGTGGTGTTATGGTTCCAAAATTTGTTATGCCCCAAGTCATGCAGCAACTTGCAAATATCTCACCTATGTCATGGGGGCTAGATGGTTTTTTAGATATATTTTTAAGGGGCGGTGGAGTATTTGAGGTTTTGGGCGACTCTTTAATGCTCATACTTTTTGGAGTAGTTACTCTGTCGATCTCCATAAAGATACTCTTCAAAAGATTAAGTACCTAACCAGAAGTAACACCAATTAATAGCAAAAAAACAACGGTGCGAGTACAAGGCAGATTTGTGCAGGACTACCCATAGGTAATTCAAACAAAATCTAACGAAGTAATCGTGCCGTTATCTTTTTGCCCGTAGGAAAACTAGGAAAGGTCACATCTATATCGTTAAAAACTCTTGAGGTACAATAAGTACATCTGCTAGTTTTTGCCTCATATATGCAACCTTTCCTAGTTTCTATTAATTGGTGTTACTTCTGGTTAGGTACTTAGTTTAGGATAATTTTTGTCTTATTTACCTTTTGTTT
>JALUMZ010000157.1 GCA_027055635.1 Campylobacteraceae bacterium | reverse complement strand
CTTTTTGATTCGTTCTGCGCTCCGCTACGAACAACAAAAAGCAGGAGTCACACCCTCAAGCTTATTTCCAGGAAACCCTGCGGGATTTCCTGAAACTAAACTTAAGGGGTGCTCAGCGCGACCGTTAGTATCTATTGCAACTTAAAATAAAAGGAAAAAAATTAAGTCCACAGAGAATATTAAATCAATAGTAAAACTTGGAGGAAGTGTTATTATTGATGCTTCTAAAAGCACAGAGAGAACATTAAATCTATTGTTAAAGTAGCCCACCCAAATGTAGAAGTTATTGTTAAAAATGCTTATAAAAAATCAACAGAAAATTTAAAATCAATAGCAAAAATAGCTAATTGTAAAGTAACTTTCGACTTGATAGAATAGAAAGGATATACTAGCAAATCGTAGTGGATATGAAACAAGCGCTTCTTTTTCAAAAGCTTTTAAAAATCATTTTGGAATAACTCCAAAAGAGTTTTTGCAGAATGCAAAAAAGAAAAAAGATTGAAGATGTTAAAACCTAAATTTGTTGAGTTACAATCGATAAAGGTTTTATGTGTAAGAAAAGAGGGTGCTTATGATAAATCTGCAAAAGAAGCTTGGGAAGTTTTGATGGGATTTGCTTATCAAAATCAAATCAAATATCCTAATTTACCTATTTTTTTCTCAAAAAGCTCTATTTTTCGTAACTTCAGAGGGATTATGGGGATTCTAGTTTCTACCATTTTTATGAGCCTTATTTATTATAGTGTGTAAGATTAGTTGAGCCGGCTATACTTATTAGGATACAGAAATGATAAAATTCTGTAGCACAAATAAGAAATGAATATCTCTCTACAAGATAGATAGATATCATTAGAGAGATTAACTGACCTTATGCACTTTTTTTCTCGAAAAGTCCTATTTTCGTAGCTTTAGGGGGTTGTAGGGACTTTAGTCTCTGCCACTATAACGAGCTTTGCTCATTATAGTGCGTAAGGTCACTTAATAATAAAATACCTTAGTTTATAAGCCAATTTACTATATACCCAATTGGAGCAAAGAAGTACTTTGACAGTGGGGTAGCTATAAATAGAAGAAGTATCAGCATACCATATCTCTGCATAGAGTCAAAAAAGTTCATAATGCCATTCCAACCTTGTGATGCAGCTAGATAGGCGAGTGCATGTGAGCCGTCAAGGGGTGGAATGGGATATAGGTTAAAAACTCCTAAAACTATGTTATATATGAGTGATTGTAAAACCAGATAGACAAAAAACAGACTTACATATGTTGTGGGCTCATTTAAAAATCCAAAGATGATACTACAAACTATGGCTAGCATAAAGTTATAAGCAATTCCTGCTAAAGATACGCCAATAGCTGCTTTGTAGCCTCCGTTATTCATCACTTCTCTCATGTTTATAGGCACTGGTTTTGCCCAGCCAAAAAGAAAAGGAGCATGAGAGAAAAAAAGAAGTGCGGGAAGTATGATTGTGCCTACTAAGTCTATATGTTTTATAGGATTTATACTTAGTCGTCCGGCATTTTTAGCAGTATAATCACCATACTTGTAAGCAACATATCCGTGCATAATTTCATGACCAATGATAGCTACCATCAAAGCTAAAATCTGAGCTACTACCTTTATGATTTCTGCACTATTTTCCATTTAAAAAACTTTTGTCAGTTTGTAGATTGTCTATAAATCTTCCTATCCTATTCCATCTTATATTGTAGTTTTTATCCCAACTAAAATATATAAACCAAGGTTTTCCGACTATCAATGAGTATGGTACACTTCCCCAAAATCTACTATCATTTGAATGGTCTCTATTGTCTCCCATCATGAAATATTCATCTTTTGGTACTTTTTTATAAAATGCATTAAACATCAAACCTTGCTTATTTGGAAACTCCTTTACGATCGCAGGTTGCATTGCTAATTGGTTTGCTTGCATGTATAGATTCATCTGTTCAAAAATATCTATGTTCTTATCATAATGAATGCCTGGGTATTTATATTTATATGGGTTTTTTACCCAGAGTTTATCAGCCAATACAACCAATTGTCCGGGTTGAAAGTTTTTTTTCATATACTCGTCACCCTCGCGAAATCTTATATAAAGAGTTTCATTTGAGTAGAGTATCTCATCTCCTCCGAGTGCTACACACCTTTTTACATAATGGATTTTTATATTATTTGGATATCTAAAGACAACTATATCTCCTCTTTGTGGACCATTTGCATCTATCAGATGTCCGTCTCCCTTGAAATCGGGAAGTACAGGAACTTCAATCCATGGAATATGCGGAATAGGTACACCATAAGAAAACTTTTTTACAAAAAGATGATCTCCTATCAAAAGAGTATTTTTCATACTTCCGCTAGGGATCACAAAGGCTTGAGCTATAAAAAATATAACAAGCAGTACAATGATAACAGTACCAGTCCAACTATTTGAAAAGTTATATAGTTTTTGCAGTTTGTTTTTCACTTATTTTACCTTCTTTTTGTTTCTGTTTTTTGCTGCTTTTAGAGTATTTTCCAGCAGCATTGCAATAGTCATAGGTCCTACACCACCGGGAACTGGAGTGATGAAAGAGCATTTTGGAGCTACTGTTTTAAAATCAACATCACCAACTAATTTTCCACTCTCTAGCCTGTTTATGCCTATATCTATAACGATTGCATTATCTTTGACCATATCTTGGCTAATAAGCCCGGCTTTGCCTACGCCAACTATAACAATATCTGCTTTACTTGTATGGGCTTTTAAATCTTTTGTGAAAATATGACAAATATCTACTGTTGCCCCGGCATTTAATAGAAGATTTAGCATGGGTTTTCCCACTATATTACTAGCTCCGACTATGCAAACATCTTTGCCTTTTGGATCAATTCCGTACTCTTCAAACATTCTCATAACCCCCAAAGGCGTACAAGGCACAAAACTATCTAGGTTAGAAACCAGTCTTCCGACATTAAATGGATGGAAACCATCCACATCTTTGCTAGGATCTATGGTTTCTAATATTTTATTTGTATCTATTTGGGCAGGAAGTGGAAGTTGTACCAAGATACCATCTATATAATCATTTTTATTTATCATATCAAGTATCTCTAAAATCTTATTTTGGGATATGGAATTTGGCATTTTATGTACAATAGAATAGATACCAGCCTCTTCACAGGCTTTCTCCTTCATACTTACATATGTTTTGCTAGCAGGATCATCACCCACAAGCAAAACAGCAAGCCCCGGAGTGATACCAACTGTCTCTAGCGTCTCAATCTCTTTTTTAACATTTTTTCTTATCTTTTGTGATAACTCTTTTCCATTTATTAATGTCATCTATTTTTACTCTACCTTTATTTGAAATATAGTATCATATCGAATGTTTGATAAAGTGAGTTTGAATGAGGGTAATTTTTCTTGTTTTTTTATTAGTTATTTCGATATTTGGTGAAGATTTTATCACAAAAATGGAGTATGCAAAGATGCTCTATTTTAATCCAAGAGGCATAGGATGTAATCTATGCCATGGAAAAAATGGACAAGGTTCTATTATCGCAAGATATAGATCAAAAGGCAAAAAGAGAGTTTTGAAAGCTCCTGCAATAAACACTCTGAGCTTGGCTACTTTTTCTCAGGCTCTTAAAACAAATCATAGAGTTATGCCTACATATTTTTTAACAGACAAAGAGATAGAGGTGCTCTATTTTTATGTTACTAGTAAAGCCAATAACTAAGTACCTAAGCAGGCTAGGTACTTAAGCGTTATTTATTGCTTTTTGCATTCTATTTAAAATAACTTTGAGATTTTTTTTAGTTGTAGCAAAATTTAATCTTACAAAATTATTATCTCCAAATCTCTCTCCTTCGCTTAATCCAACGCCATACTTCAAAAAGAGTTCGTATGGGTCTTTAGTATTTAAATCACTACAATCAATCCATGCCAGATAGGTTGCGTCACAAGAGAGCATCTTTAATTTTTTGTTATTTTTTACAAAATCTTCGACTAATTTCAAGTTTTCTCTTAAGTAGATTTTGAGTTCACTCAGCCACTCATCACCATCTTTATAGGCTGCTTTTGTTGCACTTATCGCAAGTAGATTTATATCACCGCCTAAACCTCTCAACTCTTTTCTAAAATTTGTTCTTAGTCTTTTATCTGGAATAATCGCAAATGAGCTTTGTAACCCCGCTATATTAAATGTCTTGCTAGGTGCCATCAAAGTTACAACTCTTTTTGCAAATTTTTCATCTATAGAGGCTATGGGTATATGTTTGGTTTGTGGATTTATAACTAGCTGGGCATGTATCTCATCTGAACATATTAAAAAATCGTATTTTACAGATAAATTTCCCAGTTTTTTGAGTTCCTCTTTGGTAAAAACAGTTCCGCCTGGATTGTAAGGGTTACAGAGTATGAAGAGCTTAGTATCTGGATTTATACTTTCTTCTAGCTCATCAAAATCTATGCTCCATCTACCCTCTATCTCTCGCATTGGTATCTGAATTAGCTTTGTGTTTGTATTTTTAGCAGCTGTTACAAAATGAGGGTATATAGGCGTAGTAGTAATCGCTTCATCATTTTCACCTAGCATCTTACATGTTAGATTTATTCCTGGAATCACACCACTCATCCACACTATCCACTCTTTTTTGATTTCCCAATTGTGGTGTCTTTTTATAAAATCTATAACAGCAGCGTGGGTTTCATTATCTATGCTAGTATATCCAAATATGCCATGCTCAACTCTATTTTGAAGTGCCTCTATAACAGGCAGCGGAGCTTTAAAATCCATATCTGCTACCCAAGCAGGTATGATATCTTTACCTGCATATTTATCCCATTTTTCACAGTTTGTATCTCGTCTATCTATCTCTTCGTCAAAAAAACTCATAACTTTATCCTTGAATACCAAATTAGACCCTAGCTAAACACTTTAATGGCTCAATTTTGTTACCAATTGCTATTAAAATTTCGCAGGTCTAGCCTTAGCTAAATCAAGAAATTTTAATAGCGAGTGGGGACAAAAGTGAGCCACCCGTAAGGAAAGTAGATAAGCCACAACCTTTAGCACTTTAAAGTTTTGAATTACTTAGAGTAGTCCTGCAACTTTCAAATACTAAATCTTGTGGCTTATCTACTTTTTAAAGTATTTAGCTAGGGTCTAATTTGGTATTGTAAAAAAATGTGGTATTATATAATAATTTTTTAATTAATGGAGTAATAAGATGAATAATTATAGAGCATTGATAAGCGTTAGTGATAAGATAGGTGTGGTTGATTTTGCTAAAAGTCTTGAAGAATTGGGCTATGAGATAATATCTACAGGTGGAACTTTTAAGCTTCTGCAAGATGAAGGAGTAAAAGCTATAGAGATAAGTGAAGTTACAAAGTTTCCGGAGATGTTTGACGGTAGGGTAAAAACACTAAATCCGTATATACATGGAGGGATTTTACACAGGAGAGATTTGCCTCTACATGTAGAGACTGCAAAAGAGCATGGAATAACAGGAATAGACTTGGTTTGTGTAAATCTATATCCATTTAAAGAGACTATATCTAAAACAGATGATTTTGATGAGATTATAGAAAATATTGATATTGGCGGACCGGCTATGGTTAGAAGTGCAGCTAAAAATTTTAATGATGTTTTAGTAGTAACAGATGTAAATGATTATGAATTAGTAATTGCAGCTTTAAAAAATGGTAAAAATTCGCTTGAATTTAGAAGAGATTTAATGATAAAAGCTTATGAACATACTGCAGCTTATGATAGTATGATAGCAAACTATATGAACAGAAGATTTAACGGTGGATTTGGAAAAAAACAGTTTATAGTAGGAAGTAAAGCATTTGATACAAGGTATGGGGAAAACCCTCACCAAAAAGGTGCTTTGTATGAGTTTGATTACTTCTTTTCAAATAATTTTAAAACACTAAAAGGTGAAGCTAGTTTTAACAATATGACTGATATTAATGGAGCTCTAAAGATAGCAGCTTCATTTGGAGATGCGCCGGCAGTATCAATAATAAAACATGCAAATCCTTGTGGTTTTGCTATTGGAGATGATCTTTTTGATGCTTATGAAAAGGCTTTGAAGTGTGATCCCGTCTCTGCTTACGGTGGAGTCGTTGCAATTAATGGTAAACTAGATGTAAAATTGGCAAATAAAATCAATGAAATATTTGTTGAAGTTATAATTGCTGCAAATGTAGATGATGATGCATTGGCAGTTTTTGAAAAGAAAAAGAGAATAAAAATATTTACTCAAGAGAGCAGATATCTGGTTTTAAGCGATGATAAATATGATTTTAAGCATGTAGATGGTGGTTTTGTATATCAAGAGAGTGATAAAGTCACAGATGATGAGGTTAAAAACGCTAAGTGTGTGAGTAAAAGAGAGGCATACAAAGGGGGATTAGAAGACTTGGAGATTGCTTATAAGATAGCTAGCCTTACAAAATCAAATTGTGTTGTTTATGTAAAAGAGTCGGCTATGGTAGCGATAGGAATGGGTATGACAAGTAGAGTAGATGCTGCTAAATGTGCACTTGCTAAGGCAAAAGAGATGGGCGTAGAAGTCTTTGGAGCAGCGATGGCAAGCGAGGCATTTTTCCCATTTAGAGACAGTATTGATGCGGCCGCAAAAGCAGGTATAAGATGTATAATAGAGCCTGGTGGCAGTATCAGAGATAATGATATTATCAAAGCTGCAGATGAGCATGATATAGCTCTGTATTTTAGTGGGGTTAGACATTTTTTACATTGATTTTTAATACAATCAAAAAGTATGGGCTACAAAATAGTTTTGACATTTATTTTCATATTGGCTTAATCTTTGCTATTTGACAATATGTGATTATTTATGAATTTTAAACAATGGGTTTTGCTGAGGCTAAAAAATATGAGCTTATATATTTAAAACAGTTATATCTGCCATGAATATAGATGATGCAAAGTTGATAGAAAAACTATAAAAAATGCAGATAAGATGAAGGGTATAGTTAGGTTAAAGATACAAAAATACCAAGCTGTAGATACAACTATAAGTGCTATCGTTCAAATGGTACATTTTAAATTTTTATTATATCAGAAAAGATGCTTAAAATTTCCCAAAGCCTAGATGGTAGTTTATCTAAATTTAAAGTTGACTAGATACTTAAAGACTATTTTTATTTAGAATTTTTTGAGAAAACTTTAAGGGCACCTCTAGCAACCCTGTACACTGATAGTTTTATGAGGTTTTTTGCAGACAAGGCAGACTTTTGCAGTACTAGCGCCTTAGCTAATTCAAGAAAGTCTAACGAAGTATGCAAGAAACCTCATAAAGCCCAAAAGGAAGCCTATTATAGGGCAATCCTTTATAAGATAAATTTTTGAATTAGCATTAGCTAGTACTTCAAATTTCTCTTGTAAAATTTCAGCCTATACTAGGCTTCTATCAGTGTATAGGGTTGTTAGAGGTGCCCTTAATCTATTTTTTCAAAATAATTTTCCATAATGTCTGTCATTGTTAAAATTCCCTCTATTTCATTATTGTCGATGACTAGCAGCCTTTTTACATTGCTTTTTACCATAAGTTGAACCGCATATTTTATATCTAGCTCTTCTGAGATTTGATATGCAGGTTTTGAGCAGATATCATAAACTCGAAGCAAATCTATATCGCCGTCATTTGCTATAATGGAAAAAAGAATATTTTTATATGTCAATATACCATAAGCATCGCTAGGTCTTATTTTGTTAACTATAAGTGATTTTACTCTATTTTTTTTCATATTGCTTAGCGCGTCTCGAATAGGTGACATAGGGGAGATTATTGCCAAATTTTTTTTGCACATTATATCTTTTACTAACATTGCTGTTCCTTTTATAGTTCGTTTTTTATCTCTTCTTCAAAAAGTTCTATCTCTTCTTCTTGTATACCTGCTAAATGTGTCAATGGAAATGTGAAAATAATTCCATTTTCACCCTCTTTATCATCTGTTTTCAACTCATTTTTTAGAGTTTTGAATATGCTTATGGATAATTTCTTAGGTAAAATAAAGAGTAAAATAGAGACATTTTCCTCTAAAGTTAATCCAAAAAATACCTTTTTTTCTTTTAAACCTATGTTTTTACCATGAAGTATTGTGACACTTCCTGCACCTGCTTTTTTTGCTACCTCTATTATGTTTTCCTCTTTTTCATCTGGTATTATGGCAGCTAAGACTGTAAATTGCATTTAATTTCTCCTCTTTTTTGATAATTGTGTTACTAATATACCATAACCCATAACTGTAATCATGGGAAATAGTGAAGCGAAAGCTATCAAGCCAAAGCCATCTATAAGTGGGCTTCTTCCCTCAATATTCTGTGCAAGCCCTAAGCCTAAAGCAGCAACAAGCGGAACAGTAACAGTTGAGGTTGTTACTCCTCCGCTGTCATAAGCAATCGGTACTATATATTTTGGTGCAAAATAGGTCATAATTACTATCATGATATAACCAAATATAACATAATATTGTATAGGGTCACCTTGTACTATTCTATATGCACCAAGTGAAATGCCGATTGCTACACCTATTGCAACAAAAATTCTCAGAGTTGTTCCATCTATATTGCCTTCACTTATTTCACTTGCCTTTGTGGCTATTGCTATAAGTGCCGGTTCTGCCATAGTGGTTGAAAAACCTATTGCAAAACCAAATAGATATATAAACCATACATTTTTGATACTTGTTAAAGATATAGCAAGGTTTTCTCCGATAGGAAATAATCCAAGTTCAAGTCCTATCATAAAAGCATATAGCCCTATGGCAACTAAAAAAATTCCACTACTGGCTTTTTGGAGATGGGGAATTGGTTTTTTTATAATTATATACTGAAAAAATATTATGACAAGAAGTATAGGAATGATATCTTTTGTTACTTTTAAAAAGTCAATAAAAATTTTAATAAGAGTAAATTTATTTTCTTGTGATATAGTTTTTGTTATATCTGCAATAGCTTTGATACTCATATCTGGTTCCGTAAAAGTATAGACAATTATTCCGTAAATTTGTACAAATATCATAGGCATTAACGAGGCTAAAGCTATTAGCCCAAAACCATCTATAGCGGGATTTCTTCCTTTAATGCTTGATGATAATCCGATACCAAGTGCAGCAACTAAAGGAACGGTGATAGTTGAAGTTGTGACACCTCCACTGTCATATGCCAACCCAACTATTTGCAATGGTGCAAAAAATGTTGTGATGACGACTATAATATAGCCAAAAATGATGTAATACTGGATAGGATGACCAAGCAGAATTCTTAAAACACCTAAGCCTATGGCAAATCCAACCGATAGTGCAACTGTAAGTCTTAGAAAAAAAGCATCTATTCTTCCTTCACTTATGATTGAGGCTTTGTCTGCTATGGCTATAAGTGCCGGTTCGGCTATAGTGGTAGAAAAACCTATAAAAAAAGCAAAAAGAAGTAGCCAAAAAACAGAGCCTTTTTTTGCAAAATTATTTGCAAGATTTTCACCTATTGGAAAAATTCCTATTTCCAATCCTCTAATGAAAATAGCCAGACCAAAGATGATAATAACCAGACCTAGCAGTATGGAGGGCAAATCTTGAGGCATTTTCTTTATAATCACGATTTGAAAAAATGCTACTACTATTATGATTGGTATCATATCTTTTGATGAGTTTTTTATATCAGAATAAAATAGATAAAAAATATTTTTAAACAAAACTATTTTCCTATTATTATC
>JALUMZ010000156.1 GCA_027055635.1 Campylobacteraceae bacterium | reverse complement strand
AAAAGCAAAAATATTTTTATTAGAAGATGATGTAAGCCTAAATGAAACGATATCGGAATTTTTAGAAGAGGAGGGCTATAGCGTAGAGAGTGCTTATGATGGAGATGAGGCACAAGAGCTTATGTATGAGAATTTATATGATCTTTATCTGCTTGATGTTAATGTTCCCGGTCTAAACGGTTTTGAATTACTAAAAAATGCGAGAAAAGAGGATGATAGTGTTCCTGCCATATTTGTAACATCTCTAAACAGGATAGATGATTTGGAGGTTGGATACAAAAGTGGCTGCGATGATTATCTCAAAAAACCTTTTGAGTTAAAAGAGCTACTTTTTAGGATTCAGACTCTACTTAAGAGAGAGTTTTTACATGCAAACAAAGAGTTGATAAAAATTTCTAACAATATAGAGTATGATATGCTAACAAATGAGTTGATTGTTAGTGGTAAAATCCTCAGAATTCAAAACAAAGAAGCCCTGTTGTTAAAGCTTTTTCTCCAAAGAAAAAATGAAATCATACCTCATAGTGTTATCTACGATACTCTTTGGAGTTATGATGAGGTTAGTAGCGATAGTGCACTTAGAACTTATATAAAAAATCTTAGAAAATTAATAGGAAAAGAGAAAATTGTCAGTATTAAAAAACTGGGATATAAATTTACGCTCAAGTGAAAAAAAGACACTTCTTTCTTTTTTTATACTCTATATCTTTTTTACTATAATAGTGCTGTTGCTTATGGCTATATTTTATTTTAATACCCAAAAAGATTTGATGCTAAAAGATAAAAGACTAGAATTCTCAAAATATGCAAATGATGAGATAAAAAAATTAAAATATCTACATGTAAACTTTGATAAAGTACCGAGAATTTACCCAAGAGACAAGAGGTTTAAATCTGCTATTTATGATAGTATTTATACAAAGATATTTTCTCTTTTAGATAGTAATAAAGTAGATTTGAATGAAGATATATATTTGCAAAATGGCAATATATTTTATATAAAAGAGCTAGAGTCATACTACTTAGGGGCAAAATATGTGGTGATTGAGATAAAAGATGACAATCTTTGGAAAAATCGTGTTTATCATACACTTTTGGTATATGGAGGGATTATCCTTTTTGTTATGCTCTTGATGGGTTATTTCTTGCTCTATCTATTGCTAAGACCAATGCGTGAGGCAATAGCACTTTTGGATAGATTTATAAAAGACACAACGCATGAATTAAACACTCCAATAAGCACAATTTTATCAAATATAGAGCTAAGTCAAAAGAGCAATACAGACGAGAGATTGCAAAAGAGATTGGATAGGATTAAGATAGGAGCTAAAACCATATCAAACCTATATCAAGATTTGATATTTTTAACTCTATCAGATAAGATAGAATCAAGAAAAGAGGATGTGAATTTAAAAGAGCTCTTATCCCAAAGAGTAGAGTATTTTTCACTCTCCATAGAGTCAAAGAAGATAAGTATAGAGCAAAATTTAAAAGATGGCGTAACTCTACATGTAGATAAGAACAGGCTAACAAAATTGCTAGACAATCTACTCTCAAATGCTATAAAATACAACAAAATCAAAGGCAAGATAGAGGTTGTTTTGGAGGATAGGTATTTTTATATAAAAGATAATGGACGAGGCATAGAAAAAGATAAGCTAGAGCAGATTTTTAAAAGATATGAGAGAGCAGATAAGAGTGTAGGTGGTTTTGGTATAGGGCTTAGTATAGTGAGCAAAATTGCTCTTGAAGAGGGTTTAAAGATAGAGATAGATTCTGTTTTCAAAAAATTTACCTCCGTAAAGGTTTCATGGTGAAAATTTTTCTAGTATCTTTTTTTCTTATTTTTAGTCTAAATGCTTCGGTGTATCAGAAAAATTGTGTAAGTTGTCATAAGAAGCTACCCATAAAGATAGATAAATTTTTCTATCGCTATCTTTTGAAATACAGTAGTGCCATAGAGACAAAGTATGCTATGAAGCTATATCTGCAAAATCCAAAAAAGGAAAATTCTATACTCAATCCTGCATTACTAAAAAGATTTGGAGTTAAAAAGAGAACTACACTAAGCCAAAAAGAGTTGGAAAAGGCGATAGATGAATACTGGGACAGGTATAAAATCTTTGGAAAATTAAAATAGATGAATTATATAGGTTCAAAATTCACACTCTCTTCTTGGATAGAGGGTGAAGTCAAAAAGGTAGTTGGGGAGGATTTGTCTCGAAAAATATTTTGTGACATATTTGCAGGAACCGGTACAATCGGGCGGACTTTTAAAAAAGAGGTAAAAAAAGTCATAGCAAATGATTTAGAACATTATAGTTATGTACTAAATAAAAACTATATACAGAACTCTCAAGAGATATATGATAAAGAAGAGTATATAAGAGAGTTAGATAGTTTGCCACTTAGGAGTGATGGTTTTATATACCGATATTATTGCTTGGGCAGTGGGAGCGGAAGGCAGTATTTTAGCAATACTAATGGCAAAAAGATTGATACGATAAGATTAAAGATAAAAGAGTGGAGGGAAAAGGAAAAAATTGACTCTGCTTTATACTATTACTTGTTGGCATCGCTTCTTGAAAGTGCCGATAAAGTAGCAAATATAGCTTCGGTATATGGAGCATTTTTAAAGAATATGAAAAAATCAGCTTTAAAAGATATGGTGTTAGAATCTGCAGATTTTATGAAAAATCATAATAGACATCAAGTTTTTAACAAAGATAGCAATGAGCTTATAAAGGAGATAAAAGGCGATATTTTATACCTCGATCCTCCATATAATCATAGACAATATGGAGCAAATTACCATATATTAAATACAATCTCACTTTACGAAGAATTTTTTCCAAAAGGAAAAACAGGATTACCCAATTATAACCACTCGCCCTATTCTAAGAAAGCAAAAGTTCCAAGCGTCTTTGAAGAATTGATCAAAAATGCAAATTTTAAATATATTTTTTTAAGCTATAACAACGAGGGCTGGATGAGTAAAAATGATATTAAAAATATAATGTCAAAATATGGAAAATATACTCTTGTCCAAAAAGAGCACAAAAGGTTTAAAGCCAACAAAGCCGATATGGGAAATCACAAATTAAATAAAACTTTTGAGTATCTACATATCTTGGAAAAATAATCCACAATTAACCCACTTTTTTATTTTAAACTTCTAACACAAAATGACTTAAGCTTTTCTCACCAATAGGTGAAGCTTTAGTCGCGAGGAATCTGTCCATAAGTTTTTCTTTAAGAAAACACAAGATTTTAAAGTGTCATTTATGGGCAGAGGGGACGATAAACAGGTGTTTCTCACCAATAGGTGAAGCTTTAGTAGAGCGTGAATTCTTTGGGGGCTTTGCTCCCAAAGAAGATGACAATAAAATAAAAAAGGAGTTTGAGATGAGAAAGGTAATTTTAGCAGCATTAGCTGTTTTTGCCATGAATGTTATGGCAGCGGATGATGGAGCTACACTATTTAAAAAGTGTGCAGGATGCCATGGTGCAAATGCACAGAAAAAAGCACTTGGTAGATCAGAGGTGATTAATGCTTGGAAATCAGATAAAATAGTCTCTGCATTACAAGGCTATAAGACAGGCACATTTGGCGGTGCTATGAAAGGCATCATGAAAGGGCAAGTCTCTAGTTTAAGCAAAGAGCAAATCAAAGCTTTGGCCGATTATATTCCAACGCTTAAAAACTGACCTTATGCACTAAACACATATCTGAGTGGTATAAGTTGCTTATAAGTGCTAGGCAGTAAGATGTAGGAGCTACTAGTAGCTTCAAATCTTACTAACGACGCAATTGTGAGCAAATTATACCACCCTTTGGGCAAAAAGATAAAGTATCATCTGGCTTCGTTAGATTTTCTCACCTTAGCTTTGGCTAGGCTTTCAAAAATCTGCCTCGCATATGACACTTTCTCTTTTTGCTCAGATATGTGTTTGGTGCGTAAGGTCAGTTAAAAAGTAAGTACGACTATCCTCCTGTCGTCACACTTTAACATTTTGAGACCGCACATATCTGCTATCACTTCAAAAGTTTTTGGAGTATAAAAGAGTATATGTGTGGGGTCTCTTCTGTACCACCATTTCCAAAAATTCTCTTCATTATTGTCGTGAAAAAGTGTCATTATGGCTATCAATCCACCTTTTTTTAGGTGTTTTTTAAAGAGACAGAGGGTATCAAAAGGATTTTGCAAGTGCTCAAAAACTTCTGTCGATGTTATTAGATCGTATTTTTTATCTTTATATAGTTCTTTGGGTTGATAAAATTTATCATAGGTATCTACATGTAGAGCTCTGTTTTTCATTATTTGTGCTAAAACAGGTCCCGGACCAGAGCCAAAGTCCAAAGCATTTGTTGCGTTTTTATCTAAATTTTGCCAAAAATAGTCTAAAAACTTCTCAAACATCTCTACATATCCTCTACTTTCAAAATTGTTGTTGTGGTTTTCATACTGGGCTTTCTCTCTTTTTTTCGTCACTATAAATTTATCCTGCAAAGATATAGCTTCACAATGTGAACATATCTCATATATCTCTTTTGTGAGGTTGTCTCTTAAGATTTTTGTATTGGTGTGGCATATTTTGCACTTCATTTGTTTCCTTAGTTAAATTTATTTAACAAAATTCAGCTTTTTTATAAATATTTCTTGTTATTATACTACTTATGAATAAAATATTATCTTTCGTAGCAGTTTTTATGATTGTTATTCTTGTGCTATATAATTATGAGCCTAGATTTAATGATGATGAGATAAGGCTAGGTATGAGCGCACCTTTTTCCGGCAATAAGAGTGATTTAGGGGAAGATATATATACGGGCGCAAATGCATATTTTCAAAGCATTAATGATAAAGGTGGAGTATATGGAAGATTTATCAGGCTACTTACGAGAGATGATAGATATGAGCCAAGGCTTGCTATCAAAAATGCCAAATTATTTGTGAAAAAAGATAAGATATTTGCTTTTTTTGGTACGGTTGGTACTCCAATTTCAAAGGCTATTTTGCCTATTGCAATTAAAAATGAAATCCCATTTTTAGGAGCATTTTCTGGGGCAGATTTTTTAAGAAAAGATAAAAATCCATTGATACTAAATGCCAGGGTGAGCTATAAAGAAGAGACAGAAAAGCTAATAAGCTATTTTGTTGATAAAAAGCAGTTTACGAGAATAGCTGTTTTTTATCAAAATGACAGTTATGGAAGATCTGGCTTAAGAGGTGTCAGGGAGGCGCTGAGTAAAAGAAACTTAAAAGTTATAGGAGAAGGAAGCTACAAAAGAAACACTCTCTCAGTTGGGAATGCTCTTTATGAGATAAGCTTAACAAGACCAGAGGCGATTATATTAGTCGGCACAACTATGCCGGTAGCTCAATTTATCAAAAGAGCTAGAAAAAAGAGAAAAATCATAAAAAATATAAATTTTGGAACACTTTCATTTGTAAATCCAAAGCTTTTGCTTAAAACTCTAAACTATAAGTCAAAAAATATAATTTTTTCTCAAGTTGTTCCATCTCCTTGGACATCAAGAACTAAGCAGGTTATAGAGTATAGGGAGATTATGAGCAAGTATTATCCAAAATCTGATTTTGGTTTTATATCTTTGGAGGGATATTTTGTTGCTAAGATGACAGTTCAGCTTTTTAGAGATGTTGGTGAAAATTTTACCAAAAGTCAATTTGTTCAAAAAATGCAGCAGCTATCTCTTCTGATACAAAGCAGTACAAGAAACAAATCAGAATCCACTGAGTGTCCATGTTTGCACAGGGTACATTTAATCGTCTATAAAAATAAGATGTTTGAGCCTCTCTTGGAGAGAAGTGATGAAAAATAGTCCTGTTTTAAAGATCATAAATAGCATCGATAACATGACTATAGCTAAAAAAACATCTCTACTTTTTTTAGTTATGGTCATGGGTATGCTCTTTATCGGCAGTTTTTCTCATATAGGCTTAAGTAGAATGAGAAATAATTTTAATATCTTATATGCAAAAAGAATGCTTCCTACGATTGAACTTGAAAATCTAAAGGATATATATAGTGTTAATATTTTAGACACACTAAGAGATATGGAGAAAGGTAATATAACATATAAGCAAGGCAGAGATGTTGTATTGTTAGCACAAGACCTCATAAGAGATAATTGGCAAGAGTATAAGCAGAGTTTTAAGATAGATGATAGTGATCTAGTGATAAAATTTTTAAAATCCTGGGGTTTTGTAGCTAAAAAAACTTCAAATATTTCTAGTTTTAGTGATGAGAAAGAGTTGGTTGACAAGATAGAGCAAAAAATTGACTTTGTAGATAGTATCTTAAATAGTATCTTTAAGTTGTATAAACTAAATGAAAATCAAACAGTATATACTACAATGCAAAACCAACTATACCCAACGGTCTATTCTATAAATATAGATTTGACCCAGTTGATAAATATCAATCTTGAAGCATCAAAAAGAGGAAAGAAAAATACTGACAAAGTCTATATAAATACTTTTGAGTGGATTGTTGCTGGCACAATTGGAACCATATCGTTTGCGGCACTGATCGCTTTGATTATTTTACAAAATATAAGACATCTTCATAACAGTTTGGAAAATATGGTACAAGAGAAGACAAAGGAACTTCAAGAACTAAATAAAAACTTAGAGGCAAAAATAAAGAAAGAAGTTCAAAAAAGCCGTGAAAAAGATGAGATAATGTTCAGGCAATCTCGTTTAGCGGCAATGGGCGAGATGATAGGAAATATTGCCCATCAGTGGAGACAGCCTTTAAATGCACTAAGTCTGATAATTCAAAGTTTTCAAACCAGAAGGATGTTAAAACTCGAAATCAATGATGACTTTATAGATTCTCAAGTCAAAGAGGGTTTTATGTTGGCAGAAAACATGTCAAAGACTATAGATGATTTTAGAAATTTTTTTAACCCAAATAAGACAACTCTACTTTTTGGTATAAAAGACAATGTAAGTAAAAGTGCCCAAATACTATCTTCGTACTTTAAAAAATATGATATAGATATAGATGTAGTGTGTGAGAATGACTTTAAAATCAATGGCTATCCAAATGAATTTTCACAGGTCATAATAAATCTTTTTTCCAACTCAAAGGATGCTTTAAATGAAACAAATCCTAGTGTAAAATTGATAGAAGCTATCATATATCACGATAACTCAAATGGATACATAGAGGTTTATGACAATGGAGGCGGTATCAGAGAGGATGTGATAGATAGAATATTTGAACCATATTTTACTACAAAACACAGATCAGCAGGAACGGGAATAGGGCTTTATATGTCAGGGCAAATTATAGAAAAGCAGATGGGCGGGGAGATAGTTGCCCAAAATTGTTCGCACTCTTTTAAGGATAAAGAGTTCTTTGAAAAGTGTACAAAGATGAAAATAACTTTACCATTAGGAGGAAAAAGTGGATTTTAATAGCTTAAAAGATATAGTTATTTTATATGTAGAAGATGAATTATCAGTTCAGAATCAAACAAAAATGATATTGAGTGATTTCGTCAAAGAGATAATAGTTGCCAATGATGGTAAAGAGGGCTTGGATATAGCCTTGAGCAGAGATATAGATTTGATAATAACGGATGTAATAATGCCAAATTTAGGTGGTATAGATATGCTCAAGAAGTTAAAGCATGAGCATAACAAAGAGATTCCCTCTATTATCACTACGGCTTTTACCGATACGCAGTATCTCATAGATGCTATAAAATTGCATGTGGAGGGTTTTATTATGAAGCCGATAAATATAAAAGAGATGATAGACTCTATATACAATATCATGCTACCTATAGTTCAGAAAAAAGAGCTAGAAGATTGCTCTTTTGTCGTAGAGGGTTTGGCTGCATTGATAGGCGGAAAAAAGATCGAAATATTAAAATATATAATGAATCATTTGGATGATGAAAATATATTTTATGGTTCATATCAAGAAATTATGGATAATGTAGGTGTGAGTAAGCCAACTGTTGTCGGTATGTTTAAACAACTCATGCTCTCTGGTATCTTAGAGAAACAAAAAAATAAAGTATATAAGTTTACAAATAAAAAATTATTAAAGGGGTGATTATGATTAGAAAGATTCTGTTAATATTGTTATTGATTTCATCATTTGTTTTTGCAAATGATATCGTTGTTTTAAAGACAAATCAGGGTGATATAGAGTTACAACTCTATCCAAAGGTGGCGCCAAAAGCCTGTGAAAACTTTGAAACCTTGGTTAAAAGAGGATATTATGATGGGATAATTTTCCACAGAGTTATAAAAAATTTTATGATTCAAGGCGGAGATCCAACGGGAACAGGCAGAGGTGGCAAATCTATCTGGGGACATCCTTTTAAAGATGAGTTTAAGGCAAATCTAATTTTTGATAAGCCATTTTATTTAGCTATGGCAAATAGAGGAAGAAATACAAATGGGAGTCAGTTTTTTATAACAACAGTTCCAACTCCTTGGCTAAATGGCGGATACACTATATTTGGCAGGGTAGTAAAAGGTTTTAAGGTAGTTAAAAAAATTGAAAATACTCCTGTAGGTGCGCAAAATAGACCTTTAGCAAAGCAGTATATTGTAAAAGCTCTGCTAAAATAAATAAAAAATAAGATACAATATAAATAGATAAACTTTTTGGAGGACAGTTATGAAAAAAATAGAAGCGATAATCAAACCATTTAAGCTTGAAGATGTAAAAGATGCTTTAACTGCGATAGATGTTACCGGTATGACTATAAGTGAAGTCAAAGGTTATGGACGACAGCAGGGACACTCGGAACTATACAGAGGGGCTGAGTATGTTGTAGATTTTCTCCCTAAAATTAAGATGGAGATAATAGTCAAAAATGATGATGTAGATAAAACAATCCATGCTATAAGTGAGTCTGCAAAAACAGGCAAGATAGGTGATGGTAAGATATTTATAAGCAGTATCAATAAAGTAGTAAGAATCAGAACCGGCGAAGAGGATGAAGAGGCGATATAGACAGGGTCGCTGTGGCGACCATGTCTATAATATCTATTTTGGCTCAATCAATCTTGATTGATACTCTTGTGGATGTTTACATACAGGGCAGATTTTAGGTGGTTTTTTACCATAATGAATATGTCCACATACTTCACAAATCCAAGCCTCTTCTCCATCTTCACTGACAAACTCTTCCCCATTCTCTAGTCTTGCAAGAAGCATTTTATACATTTTTTCATGTTCAACTTCAACCTTGCCTATACCTCTAAACAGAGTTGCTGCATCCTTGTATCCTTCTGCTTTGGCGATTGCTTCAAAATCAGGGTACATAGTTGTATTTTCATAGCTTTCGCCATCTACTGCCATTTGAAGGTTTGCTTTTGTATCGCCAAAACCATCTTCTAAGCCATGAATCATTTTGTTATACAATTTAAGTTCTAGCTTTGCATGAGTTTTTTCATTGTTTGCTGCTCTTTGAAAGTGTGCTGCTATATCTCTTAAACCCTCTTTCTGTGCTACTTTTGCAAAATACTCGTATTTATTTCTGGCTTGGGATTCTCCTGCAAATGCTTTCATCAAGTTTACTGCTGTTAGATTTTCAGTAACCATCTCCATATCTTGCTCGCAACATGTAAGTTTGCCGCCCCCTACATTTTGAACCTCTACTACATTTCCGCATTTAGCGCATTTGTAAGTTTCGTACTGTCTCATAATAATATCCTTTGTGTTTTGGTAACCGTATTTTAACTAAATAAAAATAATAT
>JALUMZ010000155.1 GCA_027055635.1 Campylobacteraceae bacterium | reverse complement strand
ATTTTTTGTCTCTTTTTGTCTGTTTTTCTTTACTTTAATTGGTTTTTTTCTACTTTGGAGGGCTTGCTCCTGTTTTGGCTCTACAATCTTTTTAGTATCTATTTTATTAAACATTCCTTTTAGGGATATCTTTTTTTGAACTTTTTTTGCCACACTCTTTGGTTTTGGTTTAGTGGATACTCTCTTTTTTTTACTCAATTTTTTAACAACTTTTTGAACTTTCTTTGACATCTTATTTGGCTTTTTTCTCTCTATAAGCGTAACATCTAATATACTTTTTTTAT
This sequence comes from Campylobacteraceae bacterium, assembly GCA_027055635.1. GTDB lineage: Bacteria > Campylobacterota > Campylobacteria > Campylobacterales > Sulfurospirillaceae > JAADIZ01. Next base: position 2,281 of record JALUMZ010000155.1, on the reverse strand, counting down.
TTAGAGTATAGTCTATATTTTTTTTAATTTTACTTTGAAGATAGAGAGCAAGAGAGATTATAACGATTAAATAGATAATTAGAGCCAAAGAGAAGCCGATAAAATTATAACTAGGTTTTCTAGACATACTCTATCCGTTTGTTTCTAAAGATACTTTAGTAAAACCTGCTTCTTTAACACTTTTTAATACATACATAACATCTTTATATTTTAAAGATTCATCCGCTTTTATATATACCCTAGAGTTTATATTGTATTTACTCTTAACCATCACAAAGTTATCTGGAAATTCATTTAGGTTAAACTCATCTTTTTTTATATAAACCTTACGATCTTTACTGATTCGTATCTCTAGCTCAGGAACTTTTTTTACAATAGAAGATTTTGTACCATCAGGAAGAGTTATCTTCTCCTGATATACCATAGCAGGGGTTGTAACCATTAAAATTGCCAATAAAACAAGCATGATATCAACTAGCGGAGTGATATTTAGCTCAGGATTATCGTTCCACTCACTCATATCTCGTCTGTATCTTTTGAGGGGTTTTTGTTGCTAAGAAGCAGATCTATCTCTCTTTGGACACTCACTACTACTTCATAAGCTTTTCTTTTTAAAAAGAGGTGAACACTGTAGGCAGGAATTGCAACAAATATACCAGCTGCAGTTGCGATCAATGCTTCACTGATGGCAGGAGCTATAACACCTAATGATGCACTACCGCTTTGACCCAAGCCACTAAATGTGTCTAGTATGGAGACAACCGTACCAAAGAGACCTATAAAAGGAGATGTGGATGCTATCATAGAGAGCAACCACAATCCATTTGTAGAGTTTTTTTCAGCTACGCTTTTGCAGACATTTAGCAGATTAAAAGATACGCCAAATCTACTTGTACATTTTCTTAAAACAGAATCATCTCTAACACTTTTATTTCCCATCAACATAGACTCAAGAGAATTTTGTTCTATCTTTAGCCATGATTTTAAATAGAAGTACCTACTTATTAAAATGCCGAAAGTAGTTATGAAATAAAAAGAGAGCCAAGCTAAAACAAACATTGTTATGAAGCTACTTCTAGAGATATAGTTTATAAGTAAATCAGCTGCTGACATTTTTAATATTTTTTATGTTTCAATATAGCGTCTATTTTTGCTTCAGCCATAGCGATTGCTATGTCTGAATCACTCATACTCTCTATCAGTTTTTTAGCCTTGTTTATAGATGCTGCTATTTCACTATCATCTGCTCCAACAATAGCGACTGCTCCGTCAGCTAAAATTGTTGCCTTCTCTTCATCAATCTCTGCATGTCCCCAATCAATAGCAACAATTTCATGTTCGCCACTAGTAAGTTCTATATCTATTACGCCTGTTTTTAGAAGTGATACCAAGGAAGCATGGTGAGGGAGAACTCCAAACTCACCTTCGCTTCCGGGTAGTGTTACACTTTTTACATTATTAGCAAATATCTGACCATCTGGTGTGACTATTTCTAATCTCATTGTTTCCATAATACAACCTTAATTTAAAGCTTACTTATTTTTTAATTTTTCAGCTTTTTTCTCAGCTTCCTCAATACTTCCTACCATATAAAATGCCGCTTCCGGTAAGTGGTCATATTCTCCATTGATGATACCCTTAAAGCCAGCTATTGTTTCTTCTAATGTAACATATTTTCCAGGACTTCCTGTAAATACTTCCGCAACAAAAAATGGCTGAGACAAAAATCTTTCTACTTTTCTAGCTCTATCAACTGCGAGTTTATCCTCTTCACCAAGCTCATCCATACCCAAAATAGCGATAATATCTTGTAAATCTTTATACTTTTGAAGTACGGCTTGGACGCCTCTTGCCACATCATAGTGGTCATTTCCTAAGATTTGAGGATCTAGCATACGAGAAGTAGAATCAAGTGGATCAACTGCCGGATAGATACCTTTTTCGGCAATAGCTCTATTTAGAACTGTAGTTGCATCGAGGTGGGCAAAAACAGTAGCAGGCGCAGGATCGGTTAAGTCATCTGCAGGTACATAAACTGCTTGGACAGATGTGATTGATCCAGTTTTTGTTGATGTGATCCTCTCTTGAAGTCTTCCCATCTCACTTGCTAGTGTAGGTTGATAACCAACAGCACTAGGAATTCTTCCTAATAGCGCTGACATTTCAGCTCCACTTTGTGAGAATCTAAAAATATTGTCAATAAACATCAAAACATCTAGTCCCATTTCATCTCTAAAATACTCTGCCATAGTAATACCCGTCAAAGCAATTCTATTTCTTG
>JALUMZ010000154.1 GCA_027055635.1 Campylobacteraceae bacterium | reverse complement strand
GAGGAGGGCAAAGGTAAAATTCTTTTTTTCGATTACCCTAAAAAACACAAAAGTAGCCTTCTTTAGGCTACTCTATAATTTTGCTAATAGGTAGCTCTACTATCGATTTTGCACCTATATCTTTTAGCTTGGGTAGCACATCTCTTAAGATTTTTTTATCCATAACCGCCATGACATCTATCCACTCTCCTTTTGCAAGATGGGAAATAGTAGGGTTGTTTGAGGGCAAAACTTTTAGTATGTCATTGAGTCTATTTTGAGGGACATTCATCATTATGCAGACTTTTGGTTTTGCATCTATGACGGATTGGAGCATCATGATAATATTCTCCATCTTTTTTCTCTTTAGAGGATCACTATAAGCCTCTTTATTTGCTATGAATCTAGTAGTAGTCTCCAAAACGGTATCTAGGATTTTTAGATTGTTTGCTCTAAGGCTTGAGCCGGTTTCGGTTATCTCTACTATGGCATCTGCTAATTCAGGTACTTTTACTTCCGTGGTACCCCAACTAAACTCTACATCTGCTTTTACACCATGTTTTGCCAAATAGTCGGTAGTGAGATTTACTACTTCGGTAGCTATAGTTTTGCCTTCTAAATCTTCTACACTTTTGATATTAGAATTTTCCTTAACAGCCAATACCCATTTGATAGGCTTAAAGCTCGCTTTTGCATATATCAGCTCACTAAGTTCAACAACATCAGCTCTGTTTTCTCGTATCCAATCCAATCCTGTGAGTCCACAATCAAGCTGCCCGCCCTCAACATATCTTGCCATTTCTTGAGCTCTTATAAGCATACATGAGATTTCAGGATCATCGATACTTGGATAGTAATTTCTTGATTTTATGCCTATATCAAAACCGGCTTGTTTAAATATACTGATTGTTGCTTCTTGTAAACTTCCTTTTGGAATGCCTAATTTTAACTCCATATTTACTAACTCCTAAAAATAATTTAGGAATTATAACATAGTCTCAAATATCTAATCTGTATCCTACGCCATATTCTGTTTTTAGATATTTTGCTCTGCTTCCATTGTCTCCTATCTTTTTTCTTATGTTTTTTATATGGTTATCTAGTGAACGGGGTGAACTTATCGATGATAGTGAGCTTATAAGCTCATCTCTTGAAATGGTTTGATTTCTATTTTTTATAAGCATTGAGAGTATATCAAACTCTATGGTTGTAAGTTCAAGTGATTTTTCTTTGAAAAAAATTTGAGAATTTATAATTTCAAATAAACTTTTCTCATGAGCAATTTTGATTTCACTATGTTTTCCAAGTTGCACCCATATCCTAGCTTCAAGCTCCTCAAAATCTATGGGTTTTACCATATAGTCACTTGCTCCATATTTAAATGCCATAACTTTATATTTTGTATCACTATATGCACTTGTAACTATAATGGGCATAAAAATTTTACTATTTTTAATGCTTTTCAAAAGCTCAAAACCATCAAAATCCGGAAGGTTTATATCTAATATAACTAAATCATAGTTGTTATGTTTTATATATGCTATACCATCTATTGCATTAAATACAAAATCAACTTCAAATTCGCAATCAGTTAAAAATTCATAAATCAATTCAGATGCCATCTCGTCATCTTCTATAAGTAGTATTTTTGCAATTTTCATTATAATATAGTCCTAAAAAAACAGATTTAACAGATTTTAGTGTAAATTTGCTTAGAATTATGTTATAAAATAGGCATAAATATTATTTTGGATTGTGAGTATAAGTATGTTTGTTAATATTACTATAAAAAATAAATTACTAATTCCTATGATTATATTGACCGTCATACTCTTTTTTTTAGGAGGGATGGTTATACGCTATAGTTATGTCCAAATGAAATCTCTCGAAAAACTGCATAAAGAAATTTTATTGAGTGGGTATATCTCAGCAACTATTCACTCGATTCAAAAAGAGAGAGGACTCTCTAGCGGACAAGTTGAAAACAGAAATCAAAAATTTAAAAAAGAGCTATCTGCACAGAGAAAGAAGAGTGATATTCGAATAGAAAAATTGATAAAAATTGGATGCCTAAAGAAAAAAATACTTCAAGAGATTCCAAAACTTCATGCCGTAAGAGAAAAAGTGGATAAAAACAGTGTCTCTTCAGAAGAAGTTATTAAATATTATTCAAATTTCAATGCATTTTTATTAAATAGTATAGTCAAGATTTCAAAGGCTTCGCATGTGCCAAGTATTACTCAAAATATTTTGGCATATATTGATTTTTTATATCTTAAAGAGTATGGAGGATTAGAGAGGGCAAAAGGTGTTATTATCCTCTCTAAAAAGAGTTTTGAAAGGAAACTTCTTATAGATTTTACGAACCTAATATCTATACAAAATCAAAACAAAAGTATGTTTTTAAAGTATGCAAATACTGAAATAAAAAAATTTTATAATAAAAAGGAGAGAGATAAGGTATTTAAGCTAGTAGAAGATATCAGAAATCAGATTATCTATAAGGATATCAGCAAGCTGGATATTGATCCAAAGAGGTGGTATGAAATTATCACGCAAAAACTCAATATTCTTGATAAAATTAGTGTGTATATAGAAAAAAATACAGCTATACTTATAAATAGTGAGTTAAAAAAAGTTAGAATA
>JALUMZ010000153.1 GCA_027055635.1 Campylobacteraceae bacterium | reverse complement strand
GGGTATCAAAATAGCGATGATTTTAGCTTAACTGTCGGTGCACTAAGAAGTGCAAAAATAGCAAATGCAGTTTCCAAAATACATGCAAAAGTATCAAACGATATGTGGTCATATGTAGAGGGTAGATGCAAGATAATATCTATAACAAATGCACAAAATAAAAAGTATTGGACAGATAAAACTCTAATTAGAAACCTGGATGAACATGAGGATTATGAACTTGTAGCTAGAAAAAAACACCTTAAAAAACTGCTTTTTGATTTAGTAGCCGATCAAACAGGAAAGATGTTCGATCCTGAAGTTCTAACGATAGTATGGGCTAGAAGATTTGCAGAATACAAGAGACCGGGACTTTTGAAGTATGACTTGGAAAGATTTGAAAGACTGATGAAAAGGGTTGATATGCCTATACAGATTATATGGGCAGGAAAACCATATCCAGGAGATTTTGGTGCAATTGACCTTTTTAACGAACTTATAAATATATCTCACCACTATAAAAATATGGCAGTTTTGATAGGGTACGAGCTAACGCTTTCAAGATTTTTAAAACAAGGAAGCGATATTTGGCTCAATACACCAAGAATCACAAGAGAAGCAAGTGGAACAAGCGGTATGACTGCTAGCATGAATGGTTCGATTCACTTTTCTATAGATGATGGATGGCACCCTGAATTTGCAAGAGATGGTAAAAATGCTTTTACAATTCCTAAACTTGATCATAACCTTCCTATAGAAAAACAAGACAATTTAGACAATAAAAATATGATGGATATCTTAGAAAATGATATACTTCCAACATATTACTATGATCAGAAAAAATGGGTTAGCATCATGAAAAATGCTATGACAGAAATAGAGATAGATTTTGACTCAGGTAGAATGGCAGATGAGTATTATAAAAAGATGTTTAATTTTTAACAAATTATAATACACTAAGCACATATATGCGCATTGTGTATAAGGTCGGCTGTTTTTGATCCACCAACCAATACATCGACTCTTAAAATATGCTATACTTTTAAAAAAGGTTTCAAGATATGTTTTCGTTTTTCTCTTCAAAAAATAAAAAATTGGTAAAACGCTGGAAAAAAGAGCATAAAGAGCTAGTCTATTTAGCCAATAAAGTGAATACTGAATACAAAAGAAACAATGAAAAAAGCACAAAAAAAGCTCTGAAAAAATTGTTAGAAGTTGCTGCTGTTCACCTTATGGAAGAAGATATAGGCATAAATGATCTTATAAAAGATAAAAAAAGAAGTAATCCAAGAATCGAAGAAGAAGTTACTAGATTTAAGCATGCTTTTGCAGATACAAAAAAAGCTCTGACTGATTTTTTATGGATAAACTCAAGAGACGATACGATTTTTGAAAAAACTTTTTATGATGATTTCAATACTCTAGTCTCGGTTTTAGCACAAAGAATAGAGTTTGAAGAGAACAATCTGTATGAAGAGATGACTTCAAAATAGATGTCAGCACTAAAACAGATAAATTTAACTAGACACTATAGTTTTTCTCAATATTTTTAAACAGGAGTATATTATGGCAAGGTCTATAAAAAGCAAAACAATTTTTGGCATACTAACAATGCTTACGATAGGAAGTATAGTATTAGGACTATTCCTATACTTTTCTTTAAAAAATCTAAATGAAAAAAACACTAAAATATCACTAGGTATGGTAGGTACATCTATCTTTCAGACATTGAGAAACGGTATGAATTTTGGTGACCCAGCCGTCATTGAGACCATCACAAAAGATGCAAAGAAAAATATAAAAGGCTTAGAGAATATAAAAGTCTATAAATCCCAAAAAATTATAGAGCTATTCAATGCAAAACAGCAATACAAAATAACACCTGAAGTCAAAAGTGTCTTTCTTACAAAAGAGAAGAAGTTTTTTGACTTTTTTAAAAATAATCAACACTATGTAAAAATGTTAAATCCTTTTATTGCCACAAAGGATTGTCTCTCTTGTCATGCAAATGCAAAAATTGGAGATACTCTTGGAGTAATTGAACTTGAAATATCTCTTGAAGATAGCGATAAAACTATAAATAAAACGCTTGATATTTTAATTATTTCGTCTATTGCAGGTACAATTTTGGTCATGATAATTGTGATTTTATTTGCCAATTCTACTATATTTAAACCTATTTATGAACTAAGAGACAGAGCAAAAGATATAGCAGAAGGAGAAGGAGACTTAACTGTAAGATTGAAATTAAAACGAGAAGATGAACTAGGAATAGTCGCAAAATATATCAATATTTTCATAGAAAAGACACAAAATACTATAGAGACTGTAAAAAATGCTCTCCTCTCTCTAGGTGGTGCCCAAGAGAAGATGAATGATGTAGCTCAAAGAATAAACAAACAGATAGAGTACCAAAATACGATGTCAAATAAATCAAAAGAGCTTGTAGGTAAGATATATACCTCACTTGATGAAAGCGAAGAGGTATCTATAAAAACTACTGACGATATCATAGGAGCTTCAAAAGTCTTTGAAGACACAAGTGATACTCTAAAAGGGATTGTTAACTCTATCATTGAAGTCCATCAAAAACAAAAAAATCTCTCAAATGATCTTTTGGATCTTAACAATGATGCAAAAGAAGCAAAAAATATCTTAAATATTATAGAGGAAATTTCAGATCAAACAAATTTACTAGCTTTAAATGCTGCCATTGAAGCTGCTCGTGCAGGTGAACATGGGCGAGGTTTTGCTGTTGTTGCCGATGAAATACGAAAACTTGCAGAAGAGACACAAGCAAGCACTATCAACATAAATTCAACAATAAGCAATATAATAAACTCCATAGTAAATATAACCAATCAAATGAGTAGTCTTGCTCAAAATCTACAATATGCCTCAAAAGATGCAAGCTTGATAAAGGATAAGACAGATACTTCCATCATTAAAATTCACGAAACCGTAAAAACTTCAAAAAAATCCTCTGCTTATGTATCGGCTATCGCTTATCAGACAAAAGAGCTTGTTGAAAATATAACAAATATCTCAACATCATCAGATTTAAATCAAAAATCTGCTCATGATTTGCAAAATATCGAAATAGAGATAGAAGAGGCCATAAAAAGTATCCGTGTTGAATTAGATAAATTTAAAGTATGAAAAGGATAGGTACCAAAAGTGAAACTACATATTAAGAACTCAAAATTGATTGTCGAGGGTATTGTAAAAACCATCTTGGATTCAAAAAACTTGATAGATAAATTAAGAGAAATGTATGATACTTACGACACAGTAACACTAGAAATCAAAGACTCTTTCGTTTTGCCCTCAAGTGTCATAGGATATATAAATAAATCTGTTATGAAGGACAAAAAACACATAAAAATATTGGCACATGATAAAGAGCTTATAGATCTTTTTGATATGCTCTCTTTAACAAAACTATTTAATGTAGAAAAGTATTGATATTAGATGCTCAATAAGCTACCAAGCAAAGAGGTTTTGGATTTTTTTAAAACATTGACTATATTGTGTGTAGAAGACAATGAAGATATATCCGTTGCATATGAGTCTATATTTAGTACTCTATTTGGTAAAATTTGTTTTGCAAAAAATGGAAAAGAGGGATTTAAAAAATATAAAAATGGCGATATAGATATTATATTAACTGATCACAGCATGCCTCAAATGACGGGATTAGAGATGGCAAGTAAGATCAGAAAAACAGACAAAGATACTCCTATTATCTTAGTAACTGCTTTTAATAATTCTGATTTATTGGTTAATGCACTAAATATAAATATAAATCGATTTGTTCAAAAACCTATGCAATACAACACCTTAATGCAAGCATTGGAAGATATTGCAAAAATCCTCATTGCAAATAGATATATAAAAGAGAGGGGTGAGTATCATATCTATCAAGAAGAGTTGGGTTTTGCAAAAGAGCTTAATATTCTCAAAAATGATTTTTACTATCAGCTGGTAAATAATAAAAATAGCTATACTATTATTGATTTTCTCTATATGCCAATTGATATTATGAGTGGGGATGCATATAGCGCAAGATTGATTGATGGAGATAGACTATTTTTTATGATAGTAGATGGTATGGGTAAAGGCATCTCAGCATCTCTTTCTGCGATGATATTTACTGCGTATATAAATCACACTATAGACAAATCCATAAAAAATAGCAATTTTAATTTTACTATTCTTATAGAAAAAGGTATTGATTTCATAAAATCTATACTACTTGAAGAGGAGATACTTTCAGTTGATCTCATAGTGATCGATAAAAAAAAGGAGAGTTTAGATTATGCTAAATTTTCTATGCCGTTTTTACTCATGCAAGATATAGACTCAAACATAATAAAACTACCATCAAACAATCCACCCATTTCAAAGTACCTAGACTTTTTCCATATAGATAGTTACAACATCTCAAATATTGTAAAATTTCTTTTTTATAGTGATGGATTGGTAGAAAATAGCACTATTCATGGTAAATCATATAGTGATTTCATAGAAAAGGATTTTTTAAATTCATTTACCAAAAGAGAAATGAAAGAGAATTTTTTAAACAGAATAAAAAAACAAGAAGACGATGTAACTATAATTTTTATAAATAAAATAGATCTGCAAAAAAAGACCAAGGATATATATAGCAAAACTTTTGCAACAAAGCTCTCTATGCTTGAAAATGATGCAATAGAACACTATACAGATATACTAAAAAAATTAAATTGTGATGTTAAGACTATAAACAAAGAGAGTATTATTTTTACTGAGCTTTTAACAAATGCATACGAGCATGGAAATCTAGGTATAGATAAAAATCTGAAACATAATTTTATCAAAAATGGTACTTTTGAGCAAGAACTTCTTAAAAAAGAGAGTATTTGTGATAAAAAAATAGATATAACAGTTAGAAAAGTTATATACAACAACTCAACATACATCATAACAATAATAAAAGATGAGGGAGATGGCTTTGATACACAAATATTAAGCAAAATCTTTAGAAATTCTCATACCTATAACGGCAGGGGTATCCTCATATCCAAAAAAAACTCTCTTGGTATCTATTACAATAAAAAAGGTAACAGTGTTTTATATATAAATAAAGCGGCAACTAAGACTAATCAATAGTATCAAAAAACTCTGGTCTATACTCAAAATGCATCGTATCATAATGGTACCACCTGCCTCCCCAAATGAAGCCATACTTTTCAAATATATCTACAATCTTTCGAGGAATTTTATTTTTATATCCAAACACCCTGTCCCACTTCCAATAGCTTGAATTTTTTACATTTATATCAACCGCAATCCCAAAACTATGTGCACTCAGTCTATTTGTACCAGATATCTTTCTATAATTATAAGTCCCTGCTATATTTATCAAATATTTTCTAAATTTTTTAGGTAATCTCTTTAGCTCATTTATCACTTTTTGAAGCTGATTTGCTGCATTTTGTTTCTTATTAAAGAAGATAGTTGTTCCATCAATCCAATCTAGTTTTACTAAATTTTTCTCTATCTCTTTTTTGTTTTTTCCATAGAGTTTTTTCAGCAACTTTTCACTCCTAAATCTACCTGCATCATCATTGAAACTTGGCTCTTCTATCTTTTCAAATGCCTTGTATTTTATGGATATAGTATCTTTTATACTAGGATTCTCTAGCTTTTGTTTGAAATTTTTTTCTATAAAATCATCATAAACCATACTTTTTCCATCTATAAAATAGAGCATATTATCTCTAAATTTTACTATATCAGGATATGCTTTTACAAAATTGTTGGTATTTATCGGTGGCATATCAGGTTTTATAACCAAACCTTTAACCCTCGAAATCAAAAGAGTACCTTTTTTAAGATTTGGCAAATTTGCACCTAGATACAGGTCTGAAATGATACTCTTGCCTACGATATATCTACCATCAACCCCGCTATTTTGAATCCTTATACCCCAAAGATTATGCATAACCATCGCTTTGCCATTATAAACTCCGACATAGAGCATTATATGCCCCCTAAGATATATCAAACTCTCAAATGCTATACCTTTTTCTATGATTGTATTCTCTTTTTCCCTATCGCTAAGATTATCCAAAGATATATACTCTCCGCTCCTCTTTTGTCCAGCAGAATTTCTTGGTATCCAAACTCCAAAAGGCACAAAATAGTCCTTTGTCATAGCAGAGCAGTCTCTACTGTTCAAAAAACCACCCCATCCGTACAACTCTCCAAGAAGTGAATTACCAATCTTTAAGATATTGCCTTTATCAAATCTCAAAGGCATGATGCCAGCTCTTTGTTTTGAAATCATCACTTCAATTTTATTGGCGTACTTTGTATATACAAAAGAGTGGTAGAAATCTTCATCTTTGCCATTATAAGGAAAAATTGCACCGAGTTTTGCATAGAGGATAAAATTTTGCTTTTTTGAGTAGATAGCCGTCTTATCTTTTGTGATGACTATCTTTTTAGATTTTATAAAAAGAGTCCTCTCTTTTGCATTTAAAACTCTAAAACTTCCTATGGGTATCCACCCTAATGAAGAGGGGTTTTGTATATAAGCCCAAGATCCGTCACTATTAAAATGAGATATAAAAAGTGGTGTGTTTACATGTAGATGCGTATTTTGCATATAATCAAAAGCAAAGCCCTCCCCTGCAAGTTTTGGGTTTCTTATAAAGGGTCTGTTTGTCGGTAGATTTCTAACCTGTACATCTCTTATAGTGATAGCGTAGAGTTTTGCTTTGTTGAAATCTACAAAATTGGTTGATTTTATGAGGTTTTTTACTCTATTTTTATCCCATAAACGCTGATTTTGGCCATAATATCTGCCAATCCTCGCAAAGGCTCTATTTGCCCAAGAGGCATAGCTCTTTTTAACTCTTATAGACTTAATCTCCCAAGGCATAAAATACCTAGAGTCAAAACTCTTCATATCTACTTTTAAAGATTTTGTCTCTTTTAACAAATAGTCCAAATCCTGCTTATAATTTACAACTTTTACTTCTTTTTGACTACATCCAAAAAAAAGAAAAACACTCATCAAAGCAAATATCAAATTTTTCATAACTTCACTACTTTTTTGTCATCTTATAGACAAAGCTAAAGACCTCTGCCACTGCTTTATAGAGGTTTTGAGGTATCTCTTTATCAAGCTCTACTTTGCTTAAAAGCTCCACCAAATCTTCATCTTTTTTTATTGGAAGATTATTTTCTTGGGCAATTTTTATAATTCTTTTTGCTATCTCGCCCTTACCGCTAGCCTTGACTTTTGGAGCACTATCTCTTTTTTTGTCATATTTTAAAGCAACTGCTTTTTTTAGTCTAGACATAAAAATTCACTCCCTGCCCAACCTGCTGATTCTTGGCATACTCTCTCATCTCTTCTTTAGCTCTACTCTCTTTGGAAGCATTAAAAAGATAGATATTTTGCGGTAAAAGCCCCACACTATTTATACCTTGTCTTAGAACTTGTAGATTCTGTTTTATCTTTTTTAAAAACTTATCACTTTTTGTGAAGATAGAGATATTTATACTTATGTCATCAAAAAGCATAACAAGCAGATCAATTTTTCCAAATTCTTTGAGCCTAAGATTTATCTCACAAAAATATCTCTTTTGCTTCAGTTTTTTTATGCTCACCTGTGCATCATCCAAACCTTCCCAAAGTAGAGGCAGATATGAGATATTTGCATTTGAACTAAGAGAGATCAGCTGATAGTAGTTGATATTATTTAATGCTTTATCCACCTTCAAGAGCGTATCATGTGAATTTGGTGTATTTGATGTGCTAAGCTCCTCTTTTATCTTTAAGAGATTTGCTTTTGTATCTGTTAGTATCTCCTCTTTTATGTCCGGCAGAGTCATTAGTTTTTGATTTGGTACTATATCTCTATTTTGTATAGCGTGAACTAAATCCTCTTTTAGGTTTTGTGCTAGTTTTGTTATCTCTACATGTAAATCAGATTTTGGAATTTTTATTGCCAATTCACTCTTGATTTGATTTACTGCTCTTTGAAGTTTTTCGCCTATATTTAACTCTAAAAATTTTGTCTCTGTACTATTTTGTAAATTTAAACTCTTTAAAGATAAGTTTAGCTCTTCAAGTACTTTAGGGTTAATAATTTCATCCATCTTTGAAATGATTTCATTTACCACAGCTTTAATATCACTATTAGAAGTAGGAGTATTATTTGCGATCTTAGACTCTAGTAACTGAACTTTTTTTGCAAGATTGTCTAGTCTTGCTAGAGTCTCTATTTTGGCTTGATTTTTATCTGGTTTTAGACTTTGGATTATATCATTTATGCTATTTATAAAGCTCTTATTAGCCACTTGTGAGTTTAAAATATCATCTATCTTGGATGTACTGATGGGGAGTTTATTTTTTATAATCACACTTTTTATAGATGTTAGTTTTTCATAAATATAGTTCGGGAGCAGAGATTTAGCAACATCTGTTTTTGCTAATTTTGATTCTAAAAATATACCTGAGTTTTTTATTTGAGTCAACATAGTTTTGGAATTCACATCTTTGATGTCTAAAAAGTTCTTCTCCAATGCACGAGCAGATTTTAGAAGAGTTTTATCATTTTTTAGAGTATCTACTATGGATTTTAATTCACTTAGTGTACCTTTTATATTTTTAGGTATATTTTTAGCCTGAAGAATTTGCAAAATAGTATCTTTTGACTTTTGATTTGTACTTAAATCTTTAAAGAGAGAATCAAGCAGAGTTTTTACAGAAAAATCCTTTATTTCTGCCTCTTTTGGAACTAGAACATCGGCATTTTTAGAGGTTGAGGATTTTTGAACACTCTTTATATCTTTAGAACCACCCGAAATAGAAGCTAAAATTTCACTTGCCGATACCCTCATAACTCTCCAATTCTTCTATTATCACTCTTTTACCTACACTATTTTTCTTACAGTATTCCACAATTTTACCATGAAATCTTGCATAAATCTCATTTATATTCATCTTTTTTTGGTATAATTTGTCTATTTTAGTCTTATTTGAGAGCACACCCTCACTCATCCACTCTTGCAACTCATCATAATTTTCAAACTCATACCCGTAAGCACTAAGTAGCCTTTGAGTATAACTATCGACCACAAAAACATCTTTTAAACAGCCAAAACACAAAATAGAATCTGCACTCTCCTGCCCAATCCCCTTTTGACTCAAAAGCCATTGCTTATCAACACCCAAACAAAACTCTTCAAAACTACCAAAATCCCTGACAATAGCCCTTGATAACCACAAAAGATACTTGGTTTTTGTATTATAAAAACCGCTTGGTTTTATGAGAATTGAGAGAGTTTTAGAATCAAGTTTTGCTATCTTCTGAAGCGAATCTATGCCATTTTTCTTTAAATTATCTAAACTTTTCTCTACTTTTTCCCACTTTGTCTGCTGAGTCAAAATAGTTCCCACAACAACTTCATAACTCCCACTATGAGGCCACCAAAGAGGATCTCTCAATTCTTGTAGATAACCGGCATCTCTTAACTTAACCAAAAGTTCAAAACTATCATTTAACATCAGCAATCCCTTAAACAGATAAACTTTAAAAAACTTAGAAGAAAAAATTTGTCTCTCTTGCCCAACATTAACCTCCTTAAAAACAGGTCAATTCGTTAGCATTTTCTAAAATACTTTTCAAAGAGGCTCAGACCAAAGGGAGGATTTGTCTCTTTAAAAAGTATTTTAGAAAATGCGATACAACAATATTAGCATCAAAAACAAAAACTAGAAACCTTTTTTCTTATTTTTTCCACAAAAACATTAAGCAAATCATCTATTTAATTCTACTTTAAACACAGCACCATGACTATTATTAAAAGCCAAAAGTTTTCCATAGCAATGTTCCTCAATGATTGTCTTGCTCATATATAGCCCTAATCCTGTACCATCTTTTTGTAATTTTGTTGAAAAATATGGATCAAATATATTATCAATAATATCCATAGGAATACCACCGCCATTATCCATTATTTCTAAAATGTATTTTGTATCTTTCGTATAAGTCTTAACTTTTATATAAGGATTTTCTATATTTTTTTCCAGAAGTATATCTTCTGCATTTTTCATAAGATTTAGTAC
>JALUMZ010000152.1 GCA_027055635.1 Campylobacteraceae bacterium | reverse complement strand
GAGATGCTTTATGGGCTTAGTGTAAGTGGTTTTGTGCATCCCAAGAGGATATATCGAAATGATACTCCAAAAATCGGGGATCTTTTGATTTTAACAAAACCTCTTGGTATGGGTATACTCACAACCGCTATCAAAGCCGATATGCTTGAGTCAAAAAGTGTGCAAAATATAGCTTATATCCTATCTCAGCTCAACTATGAAGCTTCAAAAATTATGAAAGAGTTTGATGTGAGCGCTTGTACGGATGTGACAGGATTTGGCCTGATGGGGCATAGTGCCGAGATGGCAAGCCATAGAGTTAGTATAGCCTTTGATTTTGCTAGTATCCCATACCTCAAAGAGGCAACAGAGATGGCAGATATGGGGATAATCCCGGCAGGCACATATAACAACCTAAGTTACCTAAAACAAAAAGTCAAATACACAAAAGAGTTAGATGATGACATCATCTTATATGATGCCCAAACCTCAGGTGGACTTTTGATAGCAGTAGCACCCAAAGATGCACCAAAGCTTTTGAGGAGTCTAAAAAGCGCAGGATACGAGTATAGCTCTATCATAGCAGAAGTTTGCAAGAGGGGAGAGAGGAGCTTGATTGTTTGATTTGGTATTGGTATGCTAGTTGGTTTTTTTTGTGTCTGACCTTATGCATTTTTATTTGAAAAGGGGTTGCAGGGGCTTTAGTCGCTACTACTATAGCGAGTTTTCTCATTAAGTGCATAAGGTCAGTTAGGCAATGCTTATTTCAATAGGTTTTGAGAAAAGATAACCTTGGGCAAAGTCTAAATTTAGTTCTTTAAGTATTGTATAAATACTCTCATTTTCTACAAATTCTGCAACAGTTTTGATGCCAGAATCTTTTGTAAATTGACTAATAAGAGAGACTATTCGTTTAGCATTTTCATCTTTATCTATATTTTTTATTAGACTACCATCAATTTTAAGATAATCAATATCAAGATTTAATAGATGCTCAAAGTTTGAGTAGCCACTTCCAAAATCGTCTATTGCTATAGTTGCGCCATTATTTTTTGCAAATTCTATAAAGTTTTTTACTGCATTATAATCTGTAACAGCCTCGCTTTCTAAAAGCTCAAATGTTATTTGTGAAAAAATATTTGGATATTTTTTATTCATATTATTCAAAAGAGATAAAATATTTTCATCAATTATATCTTCTACAGAAAAGTTGATATTAAAATTAATTTTTTTAGCATAACATATAGAGATAGATTTGCTCAGCATAGATTTTGTGATTTCAAAGTATAGTTTATTGTCTTTTGCTATTTGTAGATATGGGTATATAGACTCAATTCTGCCATCTTCATGCACTACTCTAGCTAGAGCCTCATATTTTACTATTTCTTTTGTATGTATATCTACTATAGGTTGGAAATATGGTATGATTTTATCATCTTTTATAGCTCTGTAGAGTGTTTGTGTTTTTTTGATATTTTTTTCAATTTCTTCAAATTTATCAAACTCATTTTTATACTTTAGATACTTTAGTTTTATTGATTTTTTGGCTTTACTTAGCGCAATGTCAGATTTTTCAAAATATGGTTTAGTCTCACTTATGCCAATAGTCACACTAAGTTTAAATTTTATACCTTTTTTCTCACATTCATGTGTTTCAAACCAAGTTGTAATCAACTCTGCTAGTTGGTTATAATTTGTTATATTATCTTGTTTGATTAAAATTCCAAAATCATCAGCACCCAGTCTATATGTTTGAGCATCAAATTTCCTAGGAATAATGTCTTTAAGAGTTTGTGCAATACAGCGTAAAACAAAATCTCCCATTTTTGTACCATAATACTCATTAATACTTTTAAATTTATTAACATTGACCAAAAATAGCACATATTTAGTATCTAATAAGATGTCTTTTTCATATTTGTATCTACTGTAAAGATTAGTCAATATATCTGTCTTTATGGCCTTATCTAGTTTTAGTGTTAAGATGTTGAGTGTTTCGTTTTCTTTGTATAATTGAAGATATAAAATAATTATAAAAATAGTATAGATAACTATAAAAAATACAATAGCATAAAAAATATAGTCTATCTTTTTTATCTCAAGAGTATTTTGCTGAAAAAACTCTTTGTTTATTCTGTCTAAATCCCCTATTGATTTGCTTTTTACAATATGATTTATAAGTTTTTTATAGACAGGAAAATTTTTATTTATCATATTTAGATGAGCCACAATTGTTTTATTTAACTTCTTGAAGCCTTCCTCTTTTATGTCTAAATGACTAAAGAAATCTATCCTTTTTGGTTTGATAAAATTTTTTAATGATGCCTTACTTAAAAATATATTGGATGCAGTTTTTATAAACTCTTCTACATAGCGGAAATTAAACTCTTTTTGATATTTTTTACGAATAGAAGGAAGTTGTCCCATAATATACAAAAAGTAAGAACTAGAATTCTTAATTGCACTATTAAGAGAGTTAAATTCATATATAAGGTCTATTTTCTTATTTATTTCTTCTTTGTAGATTAGTATCTGTTTATACAATAAAGGATGATACTCTTTAAAATAACTATTTTTAAGAAGTGTATTTATGTTAAAATTTAGCTCATCTATGCACGTTTCTATCACATCATTATTATTATATATAAAAATTGTTGATTGAAGTATAGT
>JALUMZ010000151.1 GCA_027055635.1 Campylobacteraceae bacterium | reverse complement strand
GTTTTTTGAGAGTCTATATCGTTACTTTTTTTAGATGTAGAGTTATAATAAGCGAAACCTAAAAATAGCAATATAGAAAATATCGCTATATAAAAAAATCTATTTTTAGTAATCTGTTTCTTATTTTTTGTTTTTTGTTTTTTGTTTTTGCGAGCCAATTTTATCCAATTTAGTAAGAATTATCACCTGAAGGGAGAACCCCTTCTGGTGAAAGATATCTAGTTTTTATCTTTGTCTATGATCTTTTTAGAGGTAATCCAAGGCATCATGGATCTTAATTTTTCTCCGGTTTTTTCTATCTCGCTTCTTCTTGCATTTGCTCTCTCAGCATTCATTCTGGCATATCCTGCTTTTCTTTCCAAAATAAAATCTTTTGCAAATGAACCATTTTGTATCTCTTTTAATATTACTTTCATAGCCTCTTTTGATTCTTTGCCTATGACTCTTGGTCCACTTACATAATCTCCGTATTCAGCAGTATTTGAGATAGAGTATCTCATATCTGCAATTCCGCCTTGATACATCAAGTCAACTATAAGTTTTAGTTCATGTAAGCACTCAAAATATGCCATTTCCGGTTCATACCCTGCTTCAGTCAATGTTTCAAATCCAGCTTTTACCAGAGATGTAACACCGCCACACAGTACAGCTTGCTCACCAAAAAGGTCAGTCTCTGTCTCATCTTTAAATGTAGTCTCGATAATACCTGTTCTTCCTCCACCTATAGCACTAGCGTAACTAAGAGCTATCTCTTTTGCATTTCCACTAGCATCTTGCTCTACAGCAATCAAATCAGGGATACCACCACCTGCAACAAATTCACTTCTTACAGTATGTCCCGGTGCTTTTGGAGCAATCATAATACAATCAATCCCTGCAGGAGTCTGTATTTGTGAGTAGTGAATATTAAATCCATGACCAAAAGCTATGGCACTTCCTGGCTTTAGATTGTCTTTTATATCAGCATCAAATATATCAGCCTGCAACTCGTCAGGAGTCAATATCATGATAACATCTGCACTCTTAACGGCCTGCGCTACCGATTTAACTTCGAAACCTTTTGCTTGAGCTTTTGCCCAAGAACTTCCACCCTCTCTTAGCCCAACAACAACTTCAACACCACTGTCTCTTAAATTTTCAGCATGCGCATGTCCTTGTGAACCAAATCCAATCATTGCTACTTTTTTAGAGCGAATAACATCTAAATCACAATCTTTATCATAATACACTGTAATTGCCATCTTATAAATCCTTATAAATTAATTTTGGTTATTTTATCTAAAATTTCTTTAAATATTTGTAATGAAAGAAAATATTTTCTAATTATCATAGTTTAGCAGTATATAATATTTTAAATAGTAAAATATCTAATCATAATCATATAAAAAGGTAAAAGGCATGAACAGCAATATAATCAAAAAGATAAAATCACTTCCGCCTCTTGATGACACAGTTATCAAAATACAAAGAATCTCAACAGATAAAAACAGCTCTATGAGAGATTTGGTCAAGGTGGTAGAGGGGGATCCTATGCTTACTGCAAATATACTAAAATCTGCAAATTCACCACTATATGGCTTTAGCAAGGAGATTAAAAGTATAGGCAACGCTATATCTCTTTTTGGCATGGCAACAATTAGAGGCTTCGCTCTCTCAAGTGCAATTAAAGACAATATCAAAATAGACCTATCTCCTTACAATATGGATAATAATAGTTTTTTAAAAATAAGCACCATTCAAAATGCTATCATGCTTAGGTGGTACTCTAAAGTCAACAGATCTATGTTAGATATTCTTCAACCGGCATCATTTTTGATGGAAGTCGGAAAAATTATTATTGCACATGAATTGATCGAACAAAACCTAGTTAATGAGTTTCAAAATACCCTAAAAGAAGAACAAAATCTAGAAAAACTATCACAAACAGAAAAAGAGATGGTAGGCTTTGACAGCGAAGAGATCACAGCTAAAATATTTGAAAAATGGAATTTAGAGAGTGAATTGATAGAATCCATACAATTCTCAAATGCCCCACAACAAGCAGACCAGCACATACAAGAATATGCACAAGCTCTACATGTAGTAAAAAATTCTGCAAATGTTTTTGGTATTTTACAAGAAGATCAAAAGAAAAATTCTATAAGCCTCATAGAAAAATATGGTTTGGATCCATCTTTATATGAAAAAGCTTTGGAGCAGTTGGATAGTTGAAAGAGTTTTTATCACAACTAAGCAGTGGTTTAAAATCGAGTGAAATTCCGCTTGATTTTCAGCCACTCATAAATCACCTCATAAAATTAAAAGCAGTAAAAAAATTAAGCGATAGTTACAAGTTAAATCCTAAATACAAAATAGGCACTATAGATCTTTCTCAAAATGGAACAGGCTTCTTAAAGCCTCTTAGTAATAATGAAAGTAGAGATATTCTCATCGAATCTTCAAATCTATTGGGTGCAAACAGAGGTGATATAGTAGTTGCAAAAAGAGTCTTTACAAAAGCTAGAACAAGAGCAAAAGCAAAAGTTATCTTAATACTTCAAAGAGAGAGAAACTTTAGTGTAGTCTATACAAAAATCCAGCAAAATAGAATAGTAGGCATAAATATCTCAACAACTCTCCCTCTTGACATAACAGCATCTCAAAAATCACTAAGACAACTACCTCTTGGAACAGTTTTAAAGATTGACAATGAAACAAACAACATAGTAGAGATATTGGGAGTCTTAGATGATCCAAAAGTTGATGAGAAGATATCTTTGGCGATATATGACAAAAAAGAGGCTTTTGGCCAAGAGAGTGAGAGAGAAGCAAAAAGCCAAGGAAGCTGGGTGGATAAATCTCTTTATGGTGATAGAGTAGATTTGACAAACCTACCTTTTTGCACAATTGACCCTATAGATGCAAAAGATTTTGATGATGCTATATATTTTGATAAAGATAATTATACAATCTATGTTGCCATAGCAGATGTTAGCGAGTATGTATATGAGATGGGGCATATAGACAAAGAGGCAAAAAATAGAGGTTTTTCTATATACTTTCCTCACAAATCAATCCCAATGCTACCAAGAAGCCTTAGTGAGAATATCTGTTCTTTAAAGCCGAATGAAGACAGACTTGCTTTTGTATTTAGGATTACTTTAGATCCAAAATCTTTAAAGCCTATCAAAGAAGAGCTGATTGATGGAATTATTAACTCTAAAAAAAGATATAATTATGATCAAATAGATCTTTTTTTACAGAACAGTTTAGAAGATGCAGATAAAACAGATGAGAAGATTTTAGAATTTTTATTGCCTCTGTTTGAAGTCACTAAAAAATTAAGAGACCTAAGACTTAAAAATGGTTTTGAATTTAGAACATCCGAAATAAGAATGCAACTAGACAAAGATCAAAATCTCATCTCTACAAAAGTTGAGAAGGAGACCCCCTCTCACAAACTCATAGAAGAGTGTATGCTTCTAGCAAACAAAGCAGCATCAAAAAGGATAAAAAAAGGGATATTTAGAACTCATGATGATCCCTCTTATGATAAACTTCAAGACCTGCTAGACAATCTTAGTCTAGTTGGTATCGAAGTTGATTTTACGATTGACATACCTAAAATGATAAAAGAGATACAAAAAAAAGCAGATAAATTAAATATCTCACAAGAAGTTGATAAACTGATCATAAGATCACAAAAAAAAGCAAAATACGAATCTGATAACAGAGGGCATTTTGGTCTAGGATTTGACTCCTATACACACTTCACTTCCCCTATAAGAAGATATAGTGATTTAACACTTCATAGATTACTGAAAGCTGATATAAGAGGTAACAAAAAGAGATTTAACTTTTTGCTTGAAGATATAGATGAAATTTGTGATAAAATAAGCAAACTTGAACGAGAAAGTGACAAGGTAGCTTGGGATTTTATGGATAGAAAATATACTCGCTGGGCTGCTCTACATGTAGGTGATGATTTTGAAGCTATAGTCACAGGGGTAGATAGAAATATGATAGCAAAACTAGATGACAAGATAAAAGGAGCAAGGCTGTTTTTATTGGATGAAGATTTAGAGCTTTTCCAAAGAGTTTTGGTTAAAATTATCGAAGCAGACATAAGCACACTGAAAATCTATGCAAAGGTTGTCAAGAGAGATGTATAAAAGAGAGTTTGAAAATCTACTAAACAGTTCACAAATTCCAAAATCCATACTTTTATATGGAGCTTGTTTTTATCAAAATGAATTTTTTGGAAAAAAGATACTAGAAAAACTCTCTGCTAATGCAGAAGAGAAGCTACTTTTGTATTATGACGAGTATAACTTCACGCTAGCAAAAAATTTTCTCTCTCAATCTTCACTCTTTGGAGACAGAAACAT
Source organism: Campylobacteraceae bacterium (assembly GCA_027055635.1). Taxonomy (GTDB): domain Bacteria; phylum Campylobacterota; class Campylobacteria; order Campylobacterales; family Sulfurospirillaceae; genus JAADIZ01. Next base: position 5,754 of record JALUMZ010000151.1, on the reverse strand, counting down.
ACTAATAATCAAAACAGATAAAACCATAACAAAAAAAGAGCTCGATATACTTATAAATCTATCTTTTAAGAGTAACACCAATCATCTACTGCTTCAATTTTTCGGAGATGATTCAAAGGCAAAAAACATAGCCAAGGCATTTTCTCCAAAGAAAAATGCAAATTTTGTAAGATTTTTCAAGCCAAATTTGGGTGAAGCACTATTTTTGTTGCAAAACAGAGCAAAAGAGTTAGATATAAACATAAACAGATATAGCCTATCTCACCTATATCAACTACAAAATGAAGATATAGCACTCTGCATAAACGATCTAGAGAAGTTAAATATCCTAGATAAAGAGATTGAAGTCAGAGATATAAATGAGCTTGTATATGGGCTTGGAAGTGTTGGTATGGATGAGTTTATATATGAGCTTTTGCAAAAAAGAGATATAAGAGAATCCTATGCAAGACTGATGGAGTTGGGTAGTGCTGATGAGATAAAAATAATAAATGCCATAGAGTCGTATCTTAGTCAACTATTTCTATTTTATTCCTATATAAAGATACACGGAACTTTTGATGCAAGATCTGTTCTTGGTTATCCTCTTCCACCAAATCTTGCCAAAGAGCGCTCAACTCTGTGCATGATGTTTGACCTAAAAACTTATAATACCATCTTTAAGCATCTTCTTCAAATTGAATATAAACTAAAAAAAATACAAAATATAGACAAAAGCTCTATGCTTTTATCAGCATTAATAAAACTTCAAAGTTTATTATAGTATAATCGCGTCCTTAAGCTTTTTTGCTTAATATTAAACATCCTTACTCAAGTTATGGGTGAAAACCACAAGGAGAAAAAATGCGACATTACGAGTTACTTACAGTACTCAAGCCTACTCTCACAGAAGAGGAGACAAGAGCAAAAGTAAACTTCTTAAAAGAAGTTTTAGAAAAAAATGGTGCACAAATTGCAGCATTTCAAGAGATGGGAACAAGAAGACTTGCATACCCTATAGAAAAACTAGAACGAGGGTACTATAGTGTTTTCTATTTTACTGCCCCTACAACTGCCATACTAGAAGTTGAAAGACTTATTCGTATCACTGAAGAGTTCATTAGATTTATGAGTGTTAAGTATGAAAAAACAAAAGAGTTGGCATATTGGAATAGACAAGTTGAGAAATTTGCTTCCAAAGTTGAAAAAGAGGTAAAGATAGAAGAAACCTTAAAAGAAGAATCCCCAAAAGAGACAACAACCCAAGATTTGGTATCTGAAGAAGTTGTATCTGTTGTAGAGACTGAAGTAGAAACAGAAGAAGTTAAAGCAACACAAGAGTAAGCAAAGGAGTCACAATGTACAACAGAATAATTTTAGTAGGTAATTTAACAAGAGATCCTGAACTTAGATATATGCCAAATGGCGGTGCGGTATGCACAACAGGAATTGCAACAAACAGAAAATTTAAAAAACAGGACGGAAGCCAGGGCGAAGAAGTATGTTTTGTTGATATCACTTTTTTTGGCAGAACTGCAGAAGTTGCAAATCAATATCTTAGACGAGGTAAAAAAATCTTGGTCGAAGGCAGACTGAAATTGGACCAATGGACAGACCAAAATGGCGGGAAGAGGAGTAAACACTCTGTAGTAGTTGATAATATGCAGATGCTTGACTCAAAAAACTCAAATGACGGTGGTGGCCATAGTCAAAATAACACATCCGGCGGAAACTACAATGCTCCGCAAGAGAGTTATAAACAACCTGCTGTACAACAACAAAGTGACAATATACCAGATATCAATATCGATGAAGATGAGATACCGTTCTAGAAATTAAAGGATAAAAAAATGGCTGAAAAAAGAAAATATGCAAGAAAATATTGTAAATATTGCGAAGCAAAAGTAGAGTTTATGGATTATAAAGAGACAAAGATGTTAAAACATTCACTCTCTGAAAGATATAAAATTATGCCTCGTCGTCTCACAGGAAACTGTAAAAGACACCAAGAGATGGTAGAACTTACAATCAAAAGAGCCAGAGCAGCTGCTTTGATTCCATATGTAGTAAATACAAAACAGGTAATTGCTACACCATTTGATCTACTAAATCAATAAAAACTAATAAGCAGGGTATGCAATAAGGTGCCCTGCCCTCTATAAGAATAGCCTCTCCTGCCCTATTCTATAAATAGCAAAATCGTATTTGACGGGATCATATAAATCTAATTTTTTTAGTGCATTTGTCAACTCTATGACTGATTTAAAGTCGTAAGTTTTTCGTTCTATCAACCCTAATTTCCTACCTATTTTGAAAGTATGAGTATCTAATGGTATCAATAGATCTTTTTTATCCACTTTCTTCCATAGTCCTAGATCAAGATTATCACTTCTAACCATCCACCTTAAGAACATATTCCATCTTTTATATGGCGATGTCGGTCTTTTTTTCGGAATTTTTCCTATTAAAAATTCATAACCTCTTGATCTATATGAATTTATGTCATAAATTGCTTCTATCAGCTTATATATACCATCCATCACATCTGAATTTTTAGCATATCCTTCTAAAAATACTTTTTCTAGCGTAGTGATTTTTTTTAGCTTATTAAGAGTTATAAAAATCTCCCTTGTATCTCTTGAAGATTGAAATCTATAGTACTTATTGTCTAACCCCTGCTCAATTGTAGATATATTCGCATCCAAAAGAGAGAAGTTTAAAGAGCTTAAAAATTTTACTATCAAGTTTGCATTACCATAGGCATACATAGCACATATCAGAGATATATACTCATCTTTGTATCTGCTTGCCACGAGAAGTGGATCTGCTTTTTGCAAACTTAGTTCATTTTTATCATCCCTTTTTTCAACCTCTTTGTCTAACAACTCTTTTATTTTTTCAAAATCAAACACCTATCAACTCTTTATCATTTGTTTTGCTCTGGAGATAATCAGAGATATTTATAAGTGAAAATGTCACTAAAAAGATAAAAAAACCCGGGAAAAAACTGAGCCACCAAGCTATACTTATGACCTCTTTCCCTTCGCTGATGATTGTACCCCAGCTAATTTGTGGCGGAGTTATACCGATGCCTAAAAAACTAAGCCCACTCTCTGCTAATATTGCTCCGCTGACACCAAAAGTAAAGCTGATAAAAAATATAGGGGCAATTAAAGGTGTATAGTATTTTAGAATAATTTTCCAAGGATTTAGATTTGCAATTTTTAAGATTTTGATAAATGGCATTTGAGAGATAGCAAAACTCTCGCTTCTTATCATTCTAGCCATTCCCATCCAACCTGTGACAGATATGACAATTATCAAAACCAAAACTGAAGCATTCACATAACTAATAAGAGCCAAAAGGAGAAAAAAAGTGGGAAATGTCAAAAAAAGATCTATCAAGATAACTACACTTTTATCTACTACACCCTTAAAAAATCCAGCACTTATACCTATAATGAGCCCAACAAAACTAGCTATAAATGCACTTAATACTCCAATAATCAGAGAAACTTGTCCACCTTGCATAAGCCTTGCGAAAAGATCTCTTCCTAGTCTGTCTGTGCCAAACAAGTGTTTTAAAGATGGCTCTAAGAGTATAGAATTTGGATCTAACTCATAAGGTGAAACCGTATAAAAATAGGGCATCAAGAAAGAGAAAAAAAATATAAAACATAGTATTGATATGCTTGCATATGGAATTTTCTTCAACTTATTGTTTGATTCCTAAAAGGGTATTTAGCATCTGATCTACAGTTGTTATCACTTTAGCATTTGCGCCGTAAGCTGCTTGAAATTTTATCAAATTTGTAAGCTCTTCATCTGTGCTTACTCCACTTATGGATTGAAATTCTGCTTGAACAGTATTAAAAAGGGCTTTTGAAGTCTCTTGTGCTCTTCCTGCCGATTCCCCATCTGTTGCAATTCTTGTAGTTACGGAATTGTAAAATCCGCTCAGCGTATCTTCTGTTACAATACTGTTTTTTCTAAAAAAATCAACATTATCGTATTGTAACTGAACCATATCATTTGCTACATCATTATTTCCATCTACAGGAGCTTTGTATCCTTGTACCAAACTAGAGTCATTCAATAAATCCCTATTTACAGAAATGTTATTTGCATCGCTGCCTGTAAAAAATTGTTTTATGCCTATTGCTCCTGGAAAGTTTGTACCATTGTCTTCAAAAGAGATAGTATAGTTTTGGGAAGCCTTCTCTGGATTTGCCGGATTTGGACCTATGGAAAATATACCGTCGTCTGCTCCGTATGTTGCAAGAAAATAATCATTTATATCATTTGTTGAGTTATTGTCACCATTGTCATCACTATTGCTATTAATTTGTGCTACTATACTATCTGATGTTGTGCTATCATTCATAGTTGTCAACTGATTTATATTTATCTCTTTCCTGCCCACTTCTACACCGTTATTATCATACATCACCAAATCAAATGAACCTGTTTTGAGATTTAAATCAGAATTCAATAGAGGTGTATCAGATTTTAAATCTGCATGAGTAGGGGACTTCATGCTTGTACTTGCACTTTTTGCATATATATTATTTGTCTGAGCAATAAGAGTGTTTGCAAAAGTATCCAAGTCATCCACATAACCTTGCACAATTCCATCTGAGGGATATCCGGCATTGGTACTTTTATCTATAGTTCTTCCTCTTATATCAAGCATCGCTCCTACTTTTCCACCTCTTATCTTGTCTGTTATCTCATACTTTGTACCATCTTGTGATTCTGAATATATAGAGTAGTATCTACTCTCGTTATCCCTGTTTTCTATCACAAGAGGGTGAAATGTTGATCCATCTACAAATGAATTTCCAGCAATATTTAAATGATAATCCATACCCTGATCTGTTGCATTTGCATCAACGGTATTAAGAGAAGTAAGTTGTGATTTAGAAGTCGATATATCTAATATTTTTGAAAGTGTTAGTTCCAAACTATCTCTTTTATCTCTAAGATCATTGGCTTGGTTTGGCTTTGCACTCTCTATTTTTGAAATTTCTTTATTCAAATCAGCTATTCTCTCTCCTATAGAGTTTGCTTCATCGATATTTATTTTCAACTGATCATTTATGGAATCTTGAAAACTTCTTAATGTATTTCTTGTGCTACTTAAATTTTCACTAAGAGTTGAAGCGTTTTGAACAAGAGCTATCTTTTGAGAACCGTCATTTGCATTAGAACTTAGATCATTCCAAGAGTTAAAATAATTTTTTAAATCTTGTGATATACCCAAATCTTGCAAATCCGGGAAATATTTTGCTACCTCTTCTAAGGATTGTTGCATATAGTCATCGTGAGATAGTGCGTTTGAGCTATCTTTGTATCTTGCATATACAAATTCATCATGTATCCTGACTATTTGTGTGACTTGCACCCCTTCGCCCACATCACCGGGAATCGAGTGAAGAGGAACTGAAGCAGATGTTGAAACCCTCTGTCTAGTGTAATAATCATTATTTGCATTTGCTATATTATGACCAGTTACATTTGTTGCCGCTTCTGAAGCAGTCAATCCAGAATAACCGATACCTAGCGTATTAAAAAGACCCATTATGCCCTCACTTTCAATATACTTGCGGGCTTATGGTGGGTTTTGTGGTAGCCTTCCATCTCGCATGGAAATACTTTATCTAGTAGCGTATTGTAAAATTCGCTTATAATAACTACAAACTTTGCATACTGTTTATTTAAATCTTTCAATCTATTTAATTTTATTTTCATATCGTTTAATAAGTCTCTTTCTTC
>JALUMZ010000150.1:384-2663 GCA_027055635.1 Campylobacteraceae bacterium | reverse complement strand
ATATATTGATATAAAAAATTCAAAAGCCAGTATGGCAAACAGGATGAAAGAGTTAAGATATGCAAAAAAAGTTAGTTATCTTAACTACTCTGATTTAAAATTTCAAGCAGGCAAAGATGCACAAGAAGCTATCGATAATCCTGATGAGCTTGAAGTTTTTAGAGTTGGAAATGCCGAGAAGGGCTTATATACCCAAGGTTGGTTTTATCAAGGCTTTATAGAGGATAAAAAAGGTGAGCTAAGACCTCAAAATTATGAAGAGACACTTTATTGCATAGGGTGTCATAGCGGTATAGGTGCTACAACCGATACTACTTTTGCTTTTCCAAGAGCATTTGGATGGAAATGGATGGGAAATGTATCTCTTAAAATAGCCGATAAAGATAATGAGTATAAAAATTATCTTTTACGCAATGCAAGCGGCGATGAGTTTAGAGATAATAGAGAAGTTTTGCATAAATTTTTTACTAAAAAGTTAAAACCAAAAGAAGAAGCTTTTAAAAAATTGAAAAATGATATTTCATATCTTTTGTTGCCAAGCACCAAGAGAGCTTTAATGCTTGATAAAGCATATAAAGTTATAGTTAACGAGCAAAGTTATATATACGGAAGAGAAGGACATGTAAAGCCTCTTAAAAATGTTTATAAAAGTGTCAAACAGGGGCAAAGTACAAAACTTAATGTTTTTTACAAAAAGTAATGAAATTGTAACCAAAATGTAATAAGCTTCTGTCATGCTTGCATTTTAGTTTTATATGAAAGGGAAAAAATGAGAAAAAAAATATCTATATCTTTAATGACTACATTAATGATTTTGGGTATAGCGGGTTGTGGTAGCAGTTCAAGCAATGCAAATGGAACTACTGCCCTAAATGGTGCAGTTACTGATGATTATATTATTGGTGGTGATGTTAAAGTATATGATAAAAGTGGAAAACTTGTAAGCAAAGAGTGTAAAACAAGTGATTTTGGTCAATTTTCTTGTGAACTTACAGGTGTTAGTCAAAATGATGAACTTGTAGTAGTTGTAAGTGGCGGAAAGTTAGATAGTGATGGAAACGCTTCTACAAAAAATGATACTAAAGATTTTGATGGAAAAAGTTTAGTTGCTACTGCCGAGGTAGGAAAAGGGGTTGTCGTATCTCCACTAACTACAAAGTTTATGGTTGGAAATAGTATAACAATAGATGAAGATAAGAACCTTTCATATTTAGATGGAGTATTTGATTTATCTAATCTTGAAGATAAAAATATAACTCAAATTTTAAATAATGAGAAAAATTCTATTTTGTCTACAATTATAGATAGCGACAATAAAGAGATAATCAAAAAAGAAGTTAAAAAAGTAAGAAAATCACTTGAGAATAATATCTCAATTATTAAAAATATTGAGATAGACAATAACGAAAACTTTAGACTACATATCTTACATATAAATGATACTCACTCGCATATAGAACCTGAGAGAATAGGTGTAAAATTTGATAGTGTAAAAACTTATGTATATACAGGTGGTTATGCAAAAATAGCAAAATATTTTAATGATACAAAAGAGGCAGATTCACACACTCTAAATCTTCATGCCGGAGATGCGGTTCAAGGTACACTTTATTATAATCTTTTTGGTGGAAAAGTAGGAGTTGTTTGTCTTAATAAAATGCAAATAGATGCTCAAGTTTTAGGTAATCACGCATTTGATAGAGGGGCAGATAACTTAAGAGACAATTTTGTCTCGAAAGTAAATTATCCGATTTTAAGTGCAAATACTATCGTAAGTGATGAGAACAAAGGGCTCAAAAAACTTGTAAAACCTTATATTATTAGGGATGTAGATGGTCAAAAAATTGCTATTTTAGGTTTGACAGTTGAATCAGCAAAACTTTCAAGCCCTGGACCAACAATTAGTTTTGCAAATGCTATAGATACCGCAAAAACTACAGTTCAAGAGATAGAAAGTAAAGGTATAAATAAAATTATAGCTCTATCTCATTTGGGTTACGATAGAGATAAGATTTTAGCACAAGAGGTTCCTGATATAGATGTAGTAGTGGGAGGACACTCACATACGCTGCTTGGAAATTTTTCTAATGTAGGCTTAACAAGCAAAGGGAATTATCCTACTGTACTAAATCATGATGACCAAAGCAAAACACTAGTTCTTCAAGCTTGGAAATGGGGAATGGTTGTCGGTGATATAAATGTGATATTTGATAAAGATGGGAAAATTAAAAAATATCTTGGAACTCCTGTTATGCTTCTAAGTGATAAATTTTTAAGAA
>JALUMZ010000150.1:0-374 GCA_027055635.1 Campylobacteraceae bacterium | reverse complement strand
GGTCACAAAGTAGAAGTAAATGCAACAGTAAAATCAAAAATCAAAAAAATTATCTCTAAACTTTCAGATGTCAAGATTGAAGAACCTGAAGCTGATATTGAAGATATTATATCTCAATATAAACCTCAAGTTGATAAAATGATGAAAAAAACAATAGGTGAAGCTACTACTGATCTAATTCATACAAGAATACCTGGAGCAATAGATCCAGATAATGGAAAAGTTTTGCCAAACGGTTCGTTGATAACACCTCTTGTAGTAAAAGCTATGTATGAAAAAGCAAAAGAGTATGGTGGAGCTGATTTTGCCATGCAAAATGCCGGAGGTATTAGAATAAGCATACCTGAGGGAAATGTAACAATGGGTGAAGTGAT
>JALUMZ010000149.1 GCA_027055635.1 Campylobacteraceae bacterium | reverse complement strand
GATATATAGTTATGATTATAGATATACTTTCAATAGGAAATATATAAACTAAAGAAAAGACCATAATGAGATATATAAGAACTTTCAGAAAATTTTGTTTTTCTAAATCTATCTTTTTAAAACTAGGATATCTTATATTGCTTACCATCAGTAGAGATAAAACAGCAACACCCAAAACGATAATAAAATCAAAATCTCTAAAAAATAGATACCTTTGATGTATCATGATCCACATCGCCAATACAACAGCAGCAGTCGGGATAGGCACACCTATAAAGACTGATGGCTCACTTACTCCAATCATAACATTAAATCTAGCAAGCCTAATAGCACCAAAAACAACATACATAGCAGTCAGCAGTGAACCTACTTTTCCATAATGAATACCGATACTATAATAAAAAAGAACAGCAGGCGCTACACCAAAAGCAACAATATCGGCTAGAGAATCAAACTCTGCACCAAATTTACTCGTTGTTTTGGTAAGTCTTGCAACCCTACCATCCAAGCCATCAAAGACTAATGAAATAAGTATAAAAATAGCTGCTTTTTGGAAATCACCCTTAACAGAAGTAAGTATGCTAATGATACCTATAAACGCACTAGCAGCTGTGAAAAGATTTGGAATTATATATATAAGTTGTGGTTTATTACTGTTTTTCATCTTTAGCACCATAGGAGAAGTAGCCTAAAACACTCTCTCCGGCTCTAACACTATCTCCCAAACTTACTTTTATTCTAGTATCAATAGGCAAGAGTAACTCTACATTTCCATCAAGCAAAATACCAAATCTTTGTGCAAATTTTAGCGGGCCGACACTCTTAAAAAGCTCTATACTTCTGCTGAAAAATCCGGCCGTTACTATGATAATGATAGGTTTAAGACTAGATTCTAAAGTTAACATAACCCTCTCATTCAATTTTTTTCCAAGAGAGCTTTGTGTATCCAAAAAAAGTCCGTGCACTCTTTTTGTGCTTGATATATTTGCCAAAATAGGAGATCTAAGCAAAGAAGCATCCACTATGCTCTTGGCAATCTCTACTTTTAGAAATTCTGCTTTATCTTGAAGAATCACTTTGGAAATATCTGTAATCTTTCCATCAGCCGGCGCCAAGAGTGCTAGATTATCGTCTTCGGCGGGAATCCTCTCAAAGTTTCTATAGAGATAAGCTGTACCCAAAAAAACAATTAAAAAAACCCACTCTAAATACCCAATACAAAACGATATAAGAAAAAAAAGACAGGAGACTCCTACATACTTCCAACCCTCTTTTGCGATCAGTTCTGTCGTAGTGTGTGTCTTTATCATAAAACTTAGCTCTCTTTATCCTGCTTAGTATCCTCTTTGTCCTCATAATGCATCAGACTAGGCATATCATTCTCTTTTTCAAAAGCTGATATTATCTCTCTTAGTTTATCGCCATCTATAGTCTCAAACTCTCTTAACTCCACGACTATCCTCTCTATGCACTCTCTATACTCTTCTAATCTCTCCTTGACAATTTTATATCTTTCATTAAGTAGTGAAATAATATATTTATCCAGATTTTCCGCCATCTTTTCACTATACTCTTTTGAACTGCCACCGACTAAAAATGTATTTCTTTGTTTTTCCAAAACCATCAATCCTGCAACATCACTCATGCCATATATACCTACCATGGATTTAACGATATCAGTTGCCCTCTCAAGGTCATTACCGGCTCCTGTAGAGATCTCTCCTAAAAATACCTCTTCAGCTCCCCTGCCTCCTAAAAGCACATCAATCTCAGCGATAAGCTCGTGTTTTTGCATCAAAAATTTATTCTCTTCGGGAGTATTTAGCGTATAACCAAGCGCTGCTAGGCCTCTTGGAATAATGGAGACTTTAGAGACGCTTTTTGCCCCTTTGGTAGTTTCAGCTATAAGTGCATGTCCACTCTCATGGTAAGCAACTATCTTCTTCTCTTTTGGATTTATTCTTCTACTCTTCTTCTCTAAGCCGGCTATTGCTCTCTCGACAGCTTCTACCATATCTTTTTGCTCTACATACTCTTTACTTTTTCTACCCGCTAAAAGTGCAGCTTCATTTATGATATTTGCAAGATCAGCTCCGGCAAGTCCGGCAGTAAGCCTAGCTACCTCTTTAAGATCTATATCTTTTGCAAGTTTTATATCTGTGATATGAACTTTGAGTATATCAATCCTGCCTTGAAAGTCTGGCTTATCAACAAGAACTTGCCTATCAAATCTTCCCGGTCTCAAAAGTGCGGCATCCAAGACTTCAGGTCTGTTTGTAGCTGCCAAAACGATAACAGGGGATTTATCTGAGCTAAAACCGTCCATCTCTGCTAAGAGCTGATTTAGCGTCTGTTCTCTCTCATCATTTCCACCCATTTGACCATTTGCTGCACGGCTTTTTCCTATAGCATCTATCTCATCTATAAAAACAATTGCCGGAGCCTCTTTTTTTGCATTTTCAAACAGATCTCTTACTCTGCTTGCTCCAACTCCAACAAACATCTCTATAAATGATGAGCCCGATACTGAGAAAAATGGAACATCAGCCTCTCCTGCAACAGCTTTTGCCAAAAGTGTTTTACCCGTACCCGGAGGTCCTACGAGTAAAACTCCTTTTGGGATCTTTGCTCCTAGATTTATATATCTATCGGGATGTTTTAAAAAATCAACTATCTCTTTAACTTCCTCTTTTGCCTCTTGCACACCTGCAACATCATCAAATTTTACTTTTGGTTTTTCTGAGTTTACGAGCTTTTTACTACTGCCCATACCTAAAATTCCGCCACCCATATTTTTTTGCATTCTGTTTGCCAAAAGCATCCAAATTCCAAAGAATATAAATATAGGAAGTACCCAAGAGAAGAGAATCTCAGTAAATATATTGGTCTCATTATATCCGCCATAAGGTATCTTTTTTGACTCTAATTGAGATATGAGATTATTATCACCTGCCACCTTTTTAATGATATATATATCTTTTGTAGCGCCATTTTGTACATAAGCTCTTATAGTTGTTTGACCTATTGCCACATAGGATAGCTTACCCTCTTTTACCATCTCTTTAAATTGAAAATAGTTTATATTTCTAGTGATACTATTTTGTGAATTTTCCACAGAACTACTCATCATACCATCATCTGGTGTTATGAAATTTTTAAATATTACAATTATTACTATCGAAAAAATTGCAAAAACTATCAAGGGGTTTTGATTAAAAAAATTATTATCACCCTTTTTATTTGTATCTTTTCTGTTATTATTCAGTGCCATTTATTACCTTTTTAAAACCAATGTAAACCATTCATTTTTTTTATATTTGTTTATAAGTTTCAAGCAAGAAAACTTTGCTTCTACTCTGTCTATATATTTTTCCAAGATACCCGAGAGTATCAAGATGCCATCTTTTTTTATACTGTTTATCAAATCCCCGCTTAGCATGATGAGTACATCTGCTATGATATTTGCTATAACCATATCATACTGCACACTTCTTTGCGATACTGAACCAATCCAAGATAGATTTATATCTGCACCATTTATCTTAAAATTTTCTATTGCACTTTTTATGGCTAATTCATCTGTATCACAAATATCAACAATCGCTCCTAACTTAGAGCCTACAATCCCTAGTATCCCACTTCCGCATCCAACATCCAAAAGAGTATCATCTTTGTTTAAATATTTTTGCAACTGCAAGATACATCCAAATGTGCTTTCATGGTGACCGGAACCAAATGCAAGGGCCGGATTTATGATTATATTAGTCTTTGATTTATCCTCTTTTTCCCAATCAGGCCTTATATAAAAGTCTCCCACACTAATAGCTTGTATCGAATTTTTATACTTTTGTATCCAATCTTCATTCTCTTTTATCTCTAATTTTGTACTCAAAACAATATCTTGTTTTAGTTTTTTAGATAAACTCTTTGCATACTCGTTTAGCGCAAATATCATTTTTTCCAAAGAGTCTTCACTTCGGATAATAATAGTTCCGGCTCTCTCTTCAACAGCTTCAAAATTTAGAGAAAAAATAAAATCTATGAAATATTTATATGCATAGCTAGGGGTAATGCTAAGCTCATTGTAGGTTTTGTGCATATATTAACCTAGTACATCCTCAAGTTTTTCTTTTAAAACCTGTGGTGTAAAAGGTTTTACTATATAGTTATTGACTCCTGCTCTTAGAGCTGTGATCACTTCTGCTTTACCACCTTCGGTAGTAACCATAATGATAGGCATATCCTCATACTTATCTTCTGCTCTTACTTTTTTTACAAGCTCTAGTCCATTCATCTCAGGCATATTCCAGTCTGTTATAAGGACATCTATATCGCTATTTTCTTGCATAACTTGCCATGCTGCAAGACCATGCTCGGCTTCTAAAACATCTTTATAGCCTAGTCTAGCCAATGTATTTTTTATAATTCTTCGCATTGTTGAGCTATCATCTACTACTAGCAATCTCAATACTTATCCTTTTATATTTTAATTTAGACACTATTTTAACTTATTTTAGTTTGAAGTTACTTTAAAGGCTTCTTTTAAATCTATAGTTCCCTCATAATAGGCTTTGCCGACTATCACTCCCGAAACCTCTTTTGTCTCTTTAAGTTTGAGGATATCTTCCAAATTTTTTACACCACCGCTAGCTATAGTATCTGCTTTTGAGGCTCTTGCTATCTCTAATGTAAAATCAACATTTACACCACTAAGCATCCCATCTTTTGCCACATCTGTACAGATAATAGCCTCTACTCCGGCATCTGCAAACTCTTTTGCTAGCTTATCTGCTCTAATCGTAGATTTTTGTGCCCAACCCTCAACGGCTACAAAACCGTCTATCGCATCTATGCCTACTGCGACTCTGTATTTTTGGCACATCTCTTTGACAAAATCTGGATTTTTAAGGGCAATTGAGCCTAAAATCACTCTATCAATTCCCAAATCAACATACCTTTTGATGGTATCTTCATCCCTTATACCACCACCTAATTCAAGATTTAGATTGCAATTTTCTCTTATCTTTTTTATCTGCTCCGTATTTTTCGGCTCTCCTGCAAATGCACCATTTAAATCAACCAAATGCAACCAATTAGAGCCAAGCTCTTCAAATTTTTTGGCTAAGACCCAAGGCTCATTTGAGTAAATCTTGGCACTATCCATAAGCCCTTTTGAGAGCCTCACTGCTTGTCCATCTTTTAAATCAATCGCCGGTAGTATATACACCTTTATCCTTTTTTATAATTGTATGAAATTTTTTAGTATTTTTAGTCCATATTCGTGTGATTTCTCCGGGTGGGGCTGAAAACCAAAGATATTATCTCTTTGCACAACACTAGGGAAATCATAGCCATAAGTTGTCTTTGCTACTATAAACTCATCTGCACATGTAGCATGAAAACTATGCACAAAGTATAGATAAGTCTCATTATCAATTCCACTTAAGAGTGGAGAATTTTTTTGGATAAATATCTCATTCCAACCCATATGCGGAACTTTTAGCCTTGTTGGAAACTTTGATTTATCAAACTCTACCACTTTGCCCTCTATCAAACCCAAGCCTTTAGTCTCTCCAAACTCATAACTTTTGTCAAAAAGAAGCTGCATTCCCAAACATATACCCAAAAGTGGTTTTTTACTGTCTGCAAACTCAAGTACAGCTTCTTTCATACCACTCTCTTCCAAGCTTATCATAGCATCACCAAAAGCCCCGACGCCCGGAAGTATTACCTTGTCATACTCTTTTAGTTTTGAAGCCTCTTTTACTATAAATGCTTTTTTACCAATTTTTTCAAAAGCGTTATAAACACTTCTGAGGTTCCCCATATTATAATCAACGATCCCTATCACTTAAGCTCTTCTTTTGCTGTTTGGATTAGGGAGTTTAGTTTTTCTTCGTACTCTTTTGCTCTTGCTTCATCTGTGGATTCAAATCTTGTAACAAGCACAGGTGTGGTATTGCTAGCTCGCACCAAGCCCCAACCCTCATCAAATATGACTCTTACTCCATCAACATCAACTATCTCTTTGATATGAGGAAAATCACTTGGCGGGTTTTTTAGCAACTCTTTTACTTTTTGAACCAATGGAAACTTCTCGCTCTCACTTGTCTCTACTTTTATCTCTTCGGTAGAGTAAACTCTGGGCAAAGCTTCTATCTCTTTGTCCACATCAAGACCATTTTTGATAAGCTCAATCATACGCAACGAAGCATATATGGCATCATCATAACCAAAGTATCTATCATTAAAAAATAGGTGCCCACTCACTTCAGCGGCAAAGTCAGCATTTAATTCGGCTATTTTTACTTTTAGATTACTGTGTCCTGTCTTGTACATCACAGCTTTTCCATAGGAATTTATAGTATCATACATAACTTGTGAGCATTTCACTTCACCTATGACTGTTGGATTTTGCATGGACTTTGAGAAGAGAATCGCCATTATATCGCCTTTGACATTGTGTTTTTTGGTTAGAAATGCTATCCTATCAGCGTCTCCGTCATAAGCAAATCCAAACTCAAACTCACCCTCTAGCTCTCTTTTTATGTCTATTAAGTTTTTCTCAACTGTAGGGTCAGGGTGGTGATTTGGAAATGTTCCATCCGGTTTGGTAAAAAGGCTTTTATAATCAAATCCAAGATTATCAAAAATCTGCGGGGCAACTACTCCTGCCACTCCGTTTCCACAATCTATAACAAACTTTTTATCAAAACCCTTTAAGTGTTCAAACTCTTTGGATAGAAAATCTATATATCTGTTTTTTGCATCTATCATTTTACAAGCGGTATCGTCCTGCACTTTCAAATCTATATTTTCCAAAATCTCATCACCTAGTGCATAAATATCCTCTCCAAAAAAAGGCTTTTTATCTATAGTTATCTTAAATCCATTATACTCACTAGGATTGTGAGAGCCTGTGATCATAACAGAGGCATCCGTGGTGACTCCGTCCCACTCTTGAAAATTTGAAAAGTAGTTTACGGGGGTTGCTACCATGCCCATATTTAAAACTTCACAGCCTGCTTTATTAAAACCACTTATAAGATAATCACAAAGCACAGGAGAGTGACTTCTGGCATCATAACCAATCGCGACAACAGATCCACCTATCTTTTTTACTCTCTGCCCTAAAAAATAACCGATCAGTTTTGTCATCTGTTCATTTAACTCTTGTTCAAAGATCCCTCTTATATCATACTCTCTAAAGATTGATTTCATTGCTCACTGCCTCCTTAAATATCTTTGTATATGATTTTTCATCACTCAATTTTTCACCCATTATATCCAAGCTTCGTTTAAAATCTTCTACTATGAGATTTCCTTTTAGAAGTTCATATTTAAGATAGAGCCAGTAGGTATTTAAGACATCGCTTTCACAATATTCTCTTATCTGTTTTAACTCTCCCCTATAGTACATGTCCATCACCTGATCACCCTTAACATCATACTTTCCAGGTGCTCCGATATGTGAGCATAAAACATCCAATTTCAAACCCCTGGTTGCTCCAAACTCGCTGATGTGATCCATCAAATCTATGTGAAATCTATGTGAAAATCTATATCTGTAATTATCCCACTTGCTCTTGCCAAGTTCCCTATTTTCTACTTCAAAGTAGGCTCTACATGTAAGGTTGTATTTCATGGCTCGTATCATCAAAAGAGGTACATCAAAACTGCGACCATTGAAACTGACAAGCTTTGGGTTGTGAGAGTCTAAAAATCTCAAAAAATCCCTCAACATCTCCTCTTCACTATCACCATCCATGGAACTAACCTTTTGAAAAACTCCAAAATCATCAGCTATGACTGCTGAAATAGCTACAATCTTATGATAAGGCAGAGGTAAAAAACTACTTCCGCTTTTCGCCTCTTGTTCACCCATGGCGATATTTGAAACCTCTATGTCGCTACCCTCAAAATGCAGAGTTTTTCTTATCAAATTGGCATCAGGCACAGTCTCTATATCAAATACACAAATCATCTACTTAGCTCCTGTCTTTAGTAACACAACTTTGATTGTTTTAAATAAAATAATCACATCCATCCATAACGACCAGTTTTGGATATACCACACATCTAAGGTTTTTCTATCACTAAACGATAGATTGTTTCTTCCACTGACTTGCCATAAACCACTAATTCCCGGTCTAACTCTTGTGATCAGGTCCAAATCTTCACCAAGTTCACACTCTTCATTTGGCATATATGGTCTAGGTCCTATAAGATCCATTTCACCCTTTAAAACATTTATGATTTGGGGTAACTCATCTAGTGATAACTTCCTCAGGGTTTTACCGGTTTTTGTGATTCTAGGGTCTTGTTTGTATTTATGGTATTTTTTATAGTAATTTACCTCATCAGGATTTTTTTTCAGATACTCTTTTAATATATCTTCACTATCGGTAAGCATAGTTCTATATTTAAAACACTGAAAAATCTTCTTATCTTTTCCAACTCTGTTTTGCTTGAAGAAAACACCACCGCTTGAGTCTCTTTTGATAAAAAATGAGATTACTATATGGAACAGAAGAAATAGGGGCAAGATTAAGATGGTTAAAGATTTGTCAAACAGCTCTTTTAAAAATCTATTTTCAACTTTTAAGAGATTATTTTCTATCTTGATGACAGATGTTTTGATATTGAAAAACTCTATGATTTGAGATTGTGAAAAGTTTATAGTATTCATATATGGAATAACATATATATCTTTGACGAACAGAGAGTATCTTCTGAGAAATTGATCTATCCTTGTCGTGCTTATACCTCTTGAGGCTATAAAGACAACATCAGGTCTTTTTTTTACCGGTTTAAAACCCAAATACCAGTTTTTACTAAACTCTTGTGCTAATATATCAGCCTGTTTTTTATCTCCTACAATTTTTACTTTTTTTCTAAAAAACGATATCTTAAAAAGAATTTTTTTAAGCACTCTTTTATAAGCCGGTAAAAAAATCATCAAACCAAAGAAGTATATAACAAAAAAAGATCTCGAGTACTCTTGATTTGTTTTAGTCAACATTAAAATAGCCAAAACTATAACAAAAGAGAGAAGCAGAGCCTTGATACTCAACTTTGCCTCTTCCCAAAAATCAAATCTTAGGGTGTAGATTTTTTCATAAAAAAGGCTAAGCATTATGATGACAAAAAAGAGAGAGAAATCTTTGAGTAGATAGGGGGTAAATCTGATACCGCGTATCTCTATTTGGCTCCTAAACTCAACAGTCATATAGTAAAACATAACTATAAAAAGAAAATCAAAGAGTAGGAATACTATACCGACAAACTGCTTTTTCAAAAGCTTTCCCTTTTTTTATTAACTGACCTTATCCCCTAAAAAGAGCTAAATCCAGCTGTTCTAGTTTTAAATCATCAAATACACCGTAGAGATTTAGTAAAGATGTATATGCCTTTATAAACTGATAAACAGAATCTATAAGTTTAAATTTTGCCTCAAAAAGTTTGGCTTTTGCATCTTCAACATCTATTAAATTTTTCAAACCGCTCTCGTAACCTCTAGTTACTGCATAGAGATAGAGCTTTGAAGAGGCTATCGTCTCTTTGTATAAGTTTATATTTTCCTTTGATGTCTTATAGTTTACTATAAACTCATCGTATTTTGACAAAACTTTTCTTTGCGTATCTTTAAGGTCCTCATTTGCCGCACTTAAAAGATATCTATATTGTGCCTCTCTTGAACTTGTATATCCTCCGTCAAACAGAGGAACTTTGGCGCTTAGCATAACTCTTGACTCTCGTTTGTAGTCTGTATAGATGCTTGAGCTGTCATACATGGAAAATGAAGCAGATAGATCAACTTTTGGATATCTGTTATAGGAGGTATTTTTTATCTCTTTTTTAGTTAAAGCTATATTTATATTTGATTTTTTTATCTCCATATTCAGTGCTAAAAGATCATCTCTTTTGTATGGTAGATTTAACCTTGAAATATCTATCTTTTCTAAGTCAACATCTGGAATTTTTATATCTTTTATACCTGTGAGATTTTTAAATTTATATTTTGCAAGGCTTAAATTTCTCTTTTCACTACTTACTTTTATATTTGATTGCTCATAAGTTACTCTTGATTCTAAAAGATCCATTTTGTTTGCGAGTCTCTCTTTGAATTTTTTCTTTATTTGTTCATATTTTGTCTTATTT
>JALUMZ010000148.1 GCA_027055635.1 Campylobacteraceae bacterium | reverse complement strand
ATATAGGTGCAATGCCCGGACGGATAGTTCAAGGACTTATAGAAGCAAAAGAGATGAATCCAGTCGTTGTTTTAGATGAGATAGATAAGGTTGCAAGAAGTTATAGAGGGGATCCTACGGCAGTATTGTTGGAGATCTTAGACCCAGAACAAAATAATAAATTTAGAGACTATTATCTTAATTTTAATCTTGACTTAAGTAAGGTGATATTTATAGCAACCGCAAATGATATAGGCTCTATCCCCGCACCCCTAAGAGACAGGATGGAGTTTATATTTTTAAATTCATATACGCCTCAAGAGAAATATGAGATAGCTAAAAAATATCTCCTGCCACAAGAGTTAAAAAAACATGGCTTGAAAAATTCCGAAGTCTCTATCACTAAGGCTACTTTGGAGAAAATAATAGCAAACTATACGAGAGAGTCCGGTGTCAGAAACTTAAGGAGAAGACTAGCAGAAGTCTTGCGAAAATGTGCTAAAGAGCTATTAATCGATCCGTCTATCAAGAAGATATCTGTAAACCAAAAAAATATAAAAGAGTATCTGGAAAAGACGGTATTTGAGATAGAAGAAAAAGATAAAGAGGATCAAATAGGTCAGGTAAATGGTCTTGCATGGACAAGTGTAGGTGGAGATGTATTGAAAATTGAAGCTATAAAGATACAAGGTAAAGGAGTTTTGCAACTTACCGGCTCTTTAGGTGATGTTATGAAAGAGTCAGCAAAGATAGCCCAAAGTGTTGTAAAAGTTTTGATAGATAATAAAAAATTAGATATTCCACTCTCTATTATCCCAAAATCTCCGGCAAATAAAGAAGGAAACACGCAAAAAGTAACCCCTAGTGATGTATATAGAAGATTTGATTTACACATACATGTACCAGAGGGCGCAACCCCAAAAGACGGTCCAAGCGCAGGGATAACAATGGCAACCGCGATAGCCTCTATACTCTCTAATAAAAAGGTAAAAAGCAATGTAGCTATGACCGGAGAGTTGACACTCAGCGGAAAAGTATTGCCAATAGGCGGTCTTAAAGAGAAGTTGATAGCGGCTTTTAAAGCCAAGATAGAGACTGTTTTAATACCAAAGAAAAATTTTGATAGAGATTTAGAAGATGTTCCGCTAGAGGTAAAAGAGAAGATGAAGTTCATACCGGTCACGAAAATAGAAGAAGTTTTAAAAGAGGCATTGATATAACAGTGAAAATGCGAGTATATTACGACGATACTGATGCGGGTGGTATCGTCTATCATGCAAATTATTTGAAATTTTGTGAGAGGGCTAGAAGTGAGCTTTTTTTTGAAAGAGGGGAGATGCCCACTGTCGGAGGAGCTCATTTTGTGCTCAAGCATATAGATGCGAGATTTTTAAAATCTGCTAGATTGGGTGATATGCTTGAAATCTTCTATGAGATAATTGAGTTAAAAAATGCGTCTATGAAACTTTACCAATCTGTACACTTGGGTGACGAAAAGATTTTTGAGATGACTTCTGTCTTGGTGTATGCAAAGGATGGGAAGCCTATGAAGATAGATGAACACATGAGAGAATTTCTCACATCCCTTCGTCGCTGAGAGCTTCTATGGTGTATCTTTTTGCTGACATAATAGCTGTGTTGTATTTTACCTGATTATTGATAATTTCTTCAGAGAATTTTCTACTTTTATTTTGCAAAAAGTATCTATTGTAAAGTAGATCTATGCCTAAACTTGTAGAATAATTTACCCAATTGTACTCTATATCACTTCCTAAAAAATCATTTGAAATTGTAATTTCCTGATTTACCTCTCTTATAGAGTTTGCTAATAGCAAAGATTTTCTATCTGCATATTGAGTGAGTGTGAGTATCATTGGATTGTAATTTATTTGAGTAGATAGCAAGTTGTATGGCTTTCTATCATATACTCTCAGTTGAGATGCCAAAAGACTTGTCTTGACAAGAGGAAGATTTAAAAAGATAGAAGAGTTGTCTAGCTTTTTATTCCATTTCAAAATCTTTTTAAAATTTATATTTGATTTTTTAAACTCTTTGAGATAGACTATGCGTTTATCACTCTGTTTTACTTCACTATTTAATTCACTCGCTATACTGCTATTGTCAGAAAAAATGGCTACCTTATTTCTAGCATACAGTAGAAGCTTGTCAATTTGCTCTTTATAGCTGATACCGCCAAATATGACATTTGGACTAGGATTTTGTATTTTGTCTATATTTACCGTTGGTATATAGATAGTTAATTTTTCTGAATTTTGCACTACTATTTTAGCACCTTTTTCTGTTAGAGGAGCTATAACATAGCGGTATCCATCTTTTCTTAGCTTGCTTAGTGCTTCAAGTATAGAGTTTTCACTCTCATCATTTGTATTATAGATTTTTAAATCAAAGTTGTATTTTTTATATAATAGATATGCCATAGTAGAGTTTACAGTGCTTATAGCATATCTTCTGATCACCTTTTGAGGTACAAGCATGGCTATTTTTATATTTATACTGTTCTGTTTTTTTAGACCAAAAATCGAAAGATATTTATCATATCTGCTTTGTATGTCATCAAATTGCGAATGATTTCTATATACGGTTAAAAATGAAAATATTTTACCGTTTTCTAGCATAGTCTCCAAACACTGTGTATCACACTCTTGCATATTTAGATTTATAAATATATTT
>JALUMZ010000147.1:836-2688 GCA_027055635.1 Campylobacteraceae bacterium | reverse complement strand
CATATATATGCTCAAAAAACTAACAAGTGCTTTTTTCTCCTCTTTATTCAAAAAAGTATCCACTCCCTCTTATGGTTTTTATCCTCTCTTTTCCTACGATATTTCTGAGATTTCTTATATATACTCTGATTGTTGCATCAGTTGGCATCTCTTCAAATTCCCATAAATTTTGTATCAATTCATCTCCTGATATGACTCTTTTTTTTCTGCTAGTCAGGTATAAAAGTATCTCTATCTCTTTTTTTGCAAGCTGATGCTCTGTATCTTTGATTTTTAAAAGATTTTTTGAAGGTATCATAAAGAGATCATCATCAATCTTGAGCATATCTTCATTTTCTATACTAAATCTCTTTTTTATATTGTTTATCCGCAAATCCAACTCTTCTAAATCAAATGGTTTTTTTATATAGTCATCACAACCGTTTTCAAATCCATTTTTAAGATGCTTTGTATCCTGATAGGCGGTTATAAGTATCGCCGGGGTTGTATCATTGTACTCTCTAATCTTCTTTAACACATCAATACCACTCACTTTAGGAACATTGATATCAAGTATCAACAAATCAAAAGCACTCGAACTTGCTTCTTCCAAGGCCTTTGCACCGTCATCTACATGTAGAACTTCATATGATAACTCTTTGAGATGGTGATAGAGTATATCGGCTAGTATATAATCATCTTCTAAAAGCAAGATTTTCATTTTATTGTCCCCTCTGCCCATAAGTGGCATTTTAAAATTTTGTTCCCTTTTAGAAAAAATTTATGGGCAGATTCCTCGCACTTATGCTACGCTTTTGGCGAGAAATTACTATTTATTTTGCATATTATAACAATTATATTTAGTTTTTGTGTAATCCTAAGATTACTCCATAGCCTCACCTGTTTCCATCGGTAAATTTGTCCTTGAATACTCAACCATACTACCATCAAAAACTTGTACATTTTTCATCCCAACTAGAAATTTTGAGATAAACCAAAGTCCTCTAGCTTTATGCCCGGTGTTACAATATATAATCAAGGGCTTATCTAGTTCTACGCCATATCCGCTATTGTACAGAGTCTTTTTTGCCTCTTTTGGTGAGATTAGCTCAAAGTATTTTCCCATATTTTTTGTATATCTTATGACAGGTGTTAGTTTTGCTGTTGGAATTCTTCCATGCCTTGCCAAATCTTTTCTTTTATCACTTCCTGTATAAAATTTTGAAACCCTTGCATCTGTGATCTGTTTATCTTCATCATAAATTGCTTCATTTATATCGCTCAGAGAAGCTATTATGCTCCTATCATATCTATCCAACTCTATATCACTTTTTGCAATCTTTGGCAGCTTGCTTGTAACAATTCTTTTTTCAAAACTCCATTTCGCATATCCACCATTTAAAAGTGCACTCTTTTGGATGCCATATAACCATAAATTCCATATGCCACTTACCGCATCTGCAAAGTCCTTGTTTTTCTCTCCTGCACTATAGAATACTATCACGCTATCTTCGCTGATACCAGCATCTTGCAACATCTTTTGCACTTGTTCTAGTGTGCTCGGTAACTTTGGGATATTTCCAAGCTTTCCTTTGAAAAATGATCTTTTAGGATAATTTATAGCACCTTTTATATGAGATTTTTTATAGGCTTCCGGTTTTCTTGTATCTATAATCACTAAGTTTTTGCTGTCTATATTTTTCTGCAACCAATCAGTAGATACTATATGATTTTGTGGAATTTGCAAAGCAAACAGAGCAGTTGAGAAAGCTAGAACTATCATGATTTTTCGTATGATACTTTTCATTGTTAATTTCCTTACATAAGATAATATTATTTAGCTAATATGCTAAATAGATTTGGTATGGTACAC
>JALUMZ010000147.1:0-826 GCA_027055635.1 Campylobacteraceae bacterium | reverse complement strand
GTACACAAATTCATAAAAATTGTCAATGTTATTTAGCTAAATTGTAAATAAATGCTATACTTTCAAAATAAGAAAGAGGTGATAGATATGTTAGATACGAAACAAAAGATAAAAATTTTTAAAGCACTTGGCAATGAAACAAGATTTTTAATTTTCAAAAATATATTTACTGGTGGCTATGCCTGCTCCATAGACGAAACAAAACCAAAAGATGACATCATAGCACAAGCTACTTGCGTCACTACCATAGCTGAGCATTTTGACTTTGCTTTACCTACTATATCTAGGCATTTAAAAGAGTTAAGAGATGCGGACATAATAAAAATGACCAAAAAAAGTAATAAAATCTATATAGAACCAAACCCCAAAATCATAAAAGAGCTATCAGTCTGCTTTACAACACTTGTTGATAACTACAAAGCATCAAGTTTTCAATTTGATAATAGATAAAAGCTAAAATATTTCATCAGACACATCATTCATATGCCCTTTTTTTCCATTTTTTATATGAACCCAAGTTACCGGTGCAGCGATTAATGCGGATATAATGATGAAGTATATAAAATTAAATTCCATATAAGCATAATAATCAACTATACTAAAGAGAACTACAAAAAGCACAAAATATGTTAAAAATAACTTGACAAACTTCTTAGATAAAACTCTATTTTTCATTTTTTTCGACTCATTTCTGTCCCTAAATAATTTTTGTTAATTATATCTGATTTTATTAAACTTATATATTTTAAATATTCATTGACTTTTCAAAGATAAATATGTATAATTCTCTAATTATTTAGCAGTTTTGCTAAATACCTAATAAAGG
>JALUMZ010000146.1 GCA_027055635.1 Campylobacteraceae bacterium | reverse complement strand
TATATATAGTATCATATATAGATAAAAAAAGAATATCATTACTAGAACAACAATCAAAAGAGATACAAAACTTTAACGATACTCTACAAGTTAAAATTAACCAAGAGGTGGAAAGAAATAGGCAAAAAGATAAAATGCTTCAACAACAAAGCAAATTGGCACAAATGGGAGAGATGATTAGTATGATAGCTCATCAATGGAGGCAGCCGCTTGCTGCCATTGGTGCTACGAGTGTATCCATAACTATAAAAGCTACCATGGATAGATTAGATAAAGATACTGCATTAAAACTATCAAAAAAGATATCATCTTATACCCAACATTTAAGTAAAACAATTGATGACTTTAGAGAGTTTTATAAGACAGACAAAAGAAAAAAAGAGACTACGCTTGATGCAATCATAAACGATGTTTTAAATATAGTTGAAGTATCAGTTACCAATAAAAATATAACATTGCTCAAAGAGTTAGAATATGATGAAAAAATCTTAACATATCCAAATGAGATCAAGCAAGTTGTATTAAATCTTATTAAAAATGCAGAAGATATTATAATTGAAAAAAATATAGAACAACCATATATTAAAATTAAAACTTATGCACAAAATAAATATGCAATTTTAGAAGTAAGTGATAATGCAGGAGGAATACCAAAGGATATTATTGATAAAATATTTGAGCCATATTTTTCAACAAAAACAAAAAAAGATGGAACAGGACTTGGACTTTATATGTCTAAAACTATTATTGAGGAGCATTGCAATGGAAAGCTTATGGTATCTAATAGTGATGGTGGCGCAAAATTTACGATAATTTTACAAAATAATATCCCGAAGGAAGATGTATAAATTATGCTATTTTTTTTAAATATGCCATTTATTGCGGTCAGGTACTTACTATCCAACCACACCCTAAAACTATATCATCTTTGTAAAAAACTGCCATTTGTCCAGCTGCAACACCCTCGACTGTATCATTTAAGACAATTTTAGCACCATCTTTTTGACTATATACATTGCATTTTGATTTGGGACTTCTGTATCTTATCTTAACATAACACTCAAAATCTTTTATATCTTCAAACATATTTAGATCTTTGACATAAAACTCTTTTACTCTCAAATCCTCTTTGCTACCAACTATAATTTCATTTGTCTTTGGTTTTATAGTAGTCACATAGTGAGGAGTTAATGCTCCTCTTACACTAAAACCTTTTCTTTTTCCTATAGTATAGTGCATATAGCCTTTGTGCTCTCCTACAACTTCTCCTGCACTATTTAGCACATTTCCAGGCTTGTCAATATCTATATAATCTTTTAGAACATCTAAATAAGTTGTATCCACAAAGCAGATTTCACTACTCTCTTTTTGTGTCGAAAACTCTTTTAGTATCTCTATTTTTGAGGCAAACTCTTTTACTTCGGTTTTAAGCATATCTCCAAGAGGGAATAGAACAAACTCTAGATTTTCTTTCTTTACATTTGCAAGAAAATAGCTTTGATCTTTACTTTTATCAAGAGCTTCTTTTATATGGCCGTCTTGGATACGAACATAATGTCCTGTAGCTAACTTTTCCATACCTAACTCTTTTGTGAACTCTATCAAAGCTCCAAATTTTATATTTCTATTACATAGCGCACATGGATTTGGAGTGAGTCCTCGCCTATATTGTTCAATAAATGGCATATAGACATACTCATCAAACCTATCTTTTATATCCAAAATATGATATTTTATACCTAAAAAATCAGATACCTTCTTGATTTTTTTTATATTGTCTTTGTGAGACTCTTCATCGGTATGTAAGCGCATATACACACCCTCTACCTCATGTCCTGCTTCTTTAAGTTTATATGCTGTTACGGTAGAGTCCACCCCTCCACTCATGGCAACGAGTATTTTTGACATTATTACTTCTTTTGTTTTAGTTTTTTATCTTAGTTTCTCTAGTCTTTCTCTCTTGGTTCCTATGTCAGTTATCTGTATGCCAAAATTACCATCAACGATAACAACTTCGCCTATAGCTATAACTTTATCTCCGACTAGTATTTCGAGAGGATCATTTGCGAGCTGATCCAACTCTATGACTGAACCTATATCCATAGAAAGCACATCTTTTAAAAGCATCTTTTTATAACCTATCCTAACCCTAAGCGGCAAGGTTACATCTTTTATAAGTTCTATATTTTTTATCTCATCACTATTTAGAGATATCTCTTGCTCTTGGGTACAATTATCTACCTTATCGGCAGTTGCGGCAACAGGTGGCTGCTCATCAATACCCTTTATTTTATTGTAAAAAGTATCATTAAATGCAAAGGATAGGTTGTCCATACTACTTTGAACACTAACATTAAAAATAATCAAACGAGAATATCCATCAAACGCAACATCTTGTGTTGTATCTTTAAAATCTATAGATTCAACGCTGAAATTAAGCTTTGGCATATCTTTTTGCGCTGCTAATGAAGTAGATAAAGAACCCAATATATTTGAAATTATCTCTTTTGTAGCATCTAAATCATCAGCATCCATCTCTTCTTTTTCGACACCCTCACCACCTAGCATCATATCTCCGATGGTTGTTGCAACATTGGCAGCTATGCTTATAGTCATATCGGTGTCTATATCTCCGCCAATCTTTACATGCAATATAGCCAAAGGTGGAGTAAGAGTTGTCTTATCGTCTATCTGAATATCACCTTGAAAATCAACCTTTGGTGCAATACCGGTTAAACCTTCTATAGTTGATACTATTTCATTTTTTAATAATTCTACAAATTCGATCATTTTAACCCCATTTTTAAACTTAAATTCATAAGGACACCTTTAGTTGGTTATGAACCTACTTTTTCTCTTCTTTTGTTTTCTAGATCTTCAAGAACTCTTTTAATTTCATCTTTATCACTTCTTATAAGTTTTTCTATTTTAACTGATTTTCTAAATCTATGCAAGCCAATTTCACCTAAAAATAGATCTTTTTTATCTATCGACACCATGGCATGATCATCAGCAGGACGATCTAGCCTGATAATATCACCTTTTGACAGATCTAAAAGCTCTCCAACACTCAAAGTTGTCTTGCCTAAAATTGCCTCTGAAAATACTTCAGCTCTACCTATTAGTGCATTTAGTTCTTTGTTTCTACTCTTCTTGGCACTTGTTTCGCCTAGCATTATGTCTCTATTTGCCAATCTTGAGAGTATAGGTTCAAGATGTATAACAGGATAACAAATATTTATCATTCCACTAGAGTTTCCTATCATGATCTCCATTACAACCATGATAACTATCTCGTTTTGTGATACAATCTGAACTACATTTGGACTTGACTCTTTTGCCTCGACAGTCGGATACATATCTGTCACGGGTGCCCAAGCTTCTTTTAGTCTTTGCATTACTATTCTTAAAATTGCATCTAAGAGATTAAGCTCTATATCAGTTAACTCTCTTGTTGCTTCAAATGACTCTCCTATGCCTCCTAATAGTCTATCTATCATAGGAAATGCTATAGATGGATTTATCTCAATCACACAACTTCCATCCAATGGTTTTATAGAAAAAACATTGAAACTTGTGGGGATTGGCAAGGACATTAAAAACTCACCATAAGTCATCTGATCAACCGAGTGGAGTTGAATCTCTACAATACTTCTCATGATAGAAGAGACTTGAGAAGCCAAATTTCTGGCCATCTTATCATGAATACCTTTGACCGCCCTAAGCTGCTCTTTTGACACTCTATTTGGTCTTTTAAAATCATAAAGGATTATCTGTCTATCTTCGGTGTTACCTGTTGGTGTAGATTCTGTTACTTCAGCTTCATCATCTACCACTTCTAGCAACGCATCAATCTCTTCTTGACTCAGTATATCAGCCATTATAACTTCCTATTTGATCTCTTATCTTAGCTAAAAGTTTTTTGTGTATCTGAGATATCCTTGACTCACTGATACCTAAAATATCACTTATCTCTTTTAAATTTAACTCCTCAAAATAGTAGAGTTGTATTATCATCTGCTCTCTTTGCTTAAAACCAAGCAATACACTCTTTATAATTTCAAGCAGCTGCTCTTTTTCTACCAACTGTGGTGTATCTTCCCCTGAGTATATAGTTATCTGCTCATTTATGGGCATAACAGAGATGATTTTTGTACCATCTCTAGCCTCTCTTATCTTCTTTATATCCTCACCGCTGACCTTGCTTATGTATTCATCACTAGGCTCTTCTTCATAAACTGCTAGGTATTTTTCTATCTCTTTATTGACTAACTTAACAAGTCTCCTATTGGCTCTACTCATAACATCCAAAGAGCGTAAATAATCAAGCATAGACCCATAAACTCTCTTTTTACCATAACCCCAAAAAGAGTCATTTTGCTTCCTATCGTATCTTCTAGAAAGCTTTATCATCTCCTCTGTACCAATAGAGATCAAATCATCAACATCTATAGATGTTGGCAACCTCTCTCTAAGACGATATGCCATAGCACGAACAGCAGGAAGATACTGTAAAACTAGCTCATCTTGCTCTTTTCTTATGCTGCTTATATATGGATTATGCTGCCTTTTTATACTCATCTATACCTTCGCTTGCACTATTTAAGTATATCTTGCTTTTATATTCTCTATCTATTTTCTCTAAATCCAAAAGCATAGAATCAAGCCTATTTTCCCTGACATCTAACTCCCTTATAAAATAGTCACTTATCTCTTCGTGTTCCTTTTTGTTAAATATTGCCTTGCTAAATGTAGAAAAATCTATAAAATTTATAGCTACCACATGTATAAACAGATAAAAGAACAGTGTTATTCCAGCACAATATATCAATATATCAAAAGGTGCAGAAAAATTTAATATAGAAAATATAAGCCCTATAAAAAAACCACACACTGTAAAAAAATAGATAAAATTCTCTGCTTGCAACACTTCTTCTTCCCTAGTAATAGACTTGTTATATAACCCTTATGCAAAAAGTCTAATTTTTAAAATTTTTCAATTAATCTCTTAAAAAAGCTACCAAAACTCCTGCGTTCACCATCTTTAAGCACTTTTCGTTCCAGCTTATATACTAAGTTGTTTACTACATTTTTCAAATCCATAGATGCATTTGAGTTTGGAGAGTCATTTGTAAAAAGTGTTCTTTGCTTTATACTTCTTGCTATAAGTTTATCTTCAGGCAGTTTTCCTATCAGATTTAATTTTAAATTATCACCTATATTTGCGAGTGCAACTTTCTTTATCTTATCAAATATAAGTTGTGCCTCTTTTTCATTTTTTGTCATATTTACCAACATATGAAGATATGATTTTATCTTACTTGTTACTTTTATAGTGGCATATGCGTCTGTTATGGCTGCCGGGTCTGGCACAGTCACAACAATCACCTCATCTGCTGCCTCTAAAAAGAGTTGTATATGTCCTCCTATGCCTGCGCCTGTATCTATTATGACAAAATCCAAATCATCTAGCATCGCGGTTTCATCAAAAAATCTTTCAAAGATAAATTGGTCACTATACTTCAAGATTTCATCACCGCTTTCACCCGGTATCAATATAAGATTTTTATTTATCTCTATAATTATATCACTAAGGGAACATTCGCCTTTTAGTACATGGAGTATATTTTTATCTATGCTTACCTTAAGTATAACATCCAAATTTGCCAAACCAATATCTGCATCAAAAAGCGCCACTTTATATCCGTTTTGAGATAGTATATTTGCCATATTTGCACTAATAGTGCTCTTGCCTACACCACCTTTTCCACTTGTGATGGCTATAAATTTTGTATTTTTATCTCTTTTTTGCGAGGTACTTTGCTCGACTATCTCTTTTAGTTTATTTGCTTGGCTTTGCATGCTTTTCCTTTTTTGCATTAAAACCTTCAAGTATGCAATTTACCAAAAAATCACTTGAAGCTACAACTATATCATCCGGTACTTCTTGACCTATAGAAAAATAACTAACAGGCTTATCTGTATTATATATCAAAGAAAAGACTGTGCCAAAAGCTTTTGTCTCATCAAACTTTGTAAATATAAGTGTATCTAAGTCCAGAAATGAGAAATTTTTATAAATCTCTTCTAAATCCTCCAGCTTACATCCTGCTGAAAGAACCAAATTTACATCTATCTTAAAATCACTTTTTCTTATAAATTTTTCCAGCTTTGAAAGTTTTTGTTTATCGTATTGTGAACTTCCAACCGTATCTATGAGTATTATGTCACAATAATTCAAAGAATTTAAGGCGCTATTAAAATCATTTGGATCTACCACATCCTCTATAGGCAAACGCATCATCTTTGCATACTGAAAAAGTTGCTCTACTGCACCGATTCTGTAAGTATCCAAGGTGATAATCCCTACCTTGCTTCTTTTTTCTTGAAGATATGAGTATCTAGCGGCCAATTTGGCTATGGTAGTTGTTTTACCGACACCAGTCGGCCCAACAAACATCATCACTCTTTTTGATCTTTTCAAAACTGTTGACTCCACTCT
This sequence comes from Campylobacteraceae bacterium, assembly GCA_027055635.1. GTDB lineage: Bacteria > Campylobacterota > Campylobacteria > Campylobacterales > Sulfurospirillaceae > JAADIZ01. The sequence goes on along the minus strand of JALUMZ010000146.1, from coordinate 3,729 downwards.
TATGGGTATCAATTTACGAAGTAAGACTTGAAAATACCTCTTGATAGTTGCGCTGTTACTTCTCATACGGCTTGGCATATGCTCTAGTGTTAGATTCATAATATTTTCCAAATGATCCTCACCCATACCGCTTTTTCTTGCTAGCTTATATATTTCTGAAAATTCTGGTGGAATCTGTAGATTATTTCTACTTGGTGCCCTCTCTTCCCAAAACATCTCCTGTATCAGCTTAATCTTGTCGGCTAACTTTGTTATCTCCTCTTTTATATCACCTAACTCTTCGTTTGCCTTTTTTGATTTTGGTTTTTTTTCATCATCTGTTATATTAAACCCTTCACTAGTTACCTGTGCAATTTGTGAAATCTGTTTTGCAGCTTCGGATATATTTAGCAAAACATCTTCGCTCTGTTTTTTTACAGGTTTTGGTTTTGGTTTTACATACTTCTCCTCTATCTCTTCAACCGCGACAACAACCTCATATAAAGAGCTCGTATTTATAGTTTTTTTTCGTACCTGCTTAGTGCTAACCACAAGTGCATTTTCACCACACTCTTGCTGTGCAAGTTTCAAAGCTACCGCCGGTGTCTCCCCACTAAAAGTCAAAAATTTCACCAAATAATCCTTTCTAACAAAACTAATCTATAAAGCTAAGGGGTAAAACAACACTCACTCTATCCCTCCAACAAGGATGAGGGATAGTCAAATTCTTAGTCTTTAAATTTAAATTGTCATAAAATATTATATCCAAATCCAGGCTCCTTGGAGCATTTTTAAAACTTCTCTGCCTTTTTTGAAGCTTCTCTACATGTAAAAGATTTTTTAAAAGTTCATTTGCACTCATACTTGTCTGCAACACTAAAATAGCATTTAAAAAATCTTTTTGTTCAAGATACCCAAATGGAGGGTTTTTTAAGATAGGAGATGTCTGTAGGATATAAAATCTTCTATCTTTTAAAAAATACCTATAAACTGATTCAAATCTTTTTTTTACATCACCAATATTTCCACCAATACCAACTACTGCTATATGTTTAAAATTTGGTTTTTTGGTTTTTTTGATTGGAAAGTGTGGACTAAAAAAGAGTGTCAAATCTTGATCTAAAACCACCTCTTTCAACCAATCACCTCAACACCATCAACTTTTGCTATAACCGTATCCTCAATCCTGACTCCAAATTCACCCGGAAGATAGATGCCAGGCTCTATCGTAAAGACCATATTTTCTTCTATCACATCTTTGCTTCTAGCTCCGATGATAGGCAATTCATGGATATCAAGTCCAACTCCATGCCCCGTAGAATGTATGAAATACTTTCCATATCCGGCATTTTCTATTATATCCCTCCCGGCCTTATCAATCTCGCTGGCACTCACACCTGCTCTAGCTTTTTTTATAGATGCTTCTTGAGCTTTAAGAACGATATCATATATCTTCTGCTTTTTCTTATCTTTAAATCTTGCATCCTTTGTAAATCTCATACTACTGTTTGCCTCTGCAACTCTAGTTCTATCTGAACAGTACCTTTTATATTTTACACCTGCATCTAGCAAAAGCAACATATCATCTTTTAGGATTTTATCCGTTGGCAGGGCATGTGGTTTTGCTGCATTTTCATCCAAAGCAACTATAGGGGCAAAACTAAGTTCTAACTCTCCATGATCTTTGAAGATATTTTCTGCTTTATTAAAGAGTCTCTTTTCATTCAATCCCATGCCATTTTTTGCTACAAAAGCAGCAAAACTCTCAAATGCTCTTGCACCAAGCAAAGAGGCTTCTCTTAGTATGTCTAATTCTATTTTGCTCTTGATTATTCTCTTCTTTTGTGAAAAATTGATACTTTTTTTGAGATTTATAGATAGTTTTGAGCTTAATTTTTCAAAATCATCTACACTCCACTCCAAAGGATTGTAGGTTAGTGATTTTATATGTGATTTTCGTATCAACTCTCTTGCTACTTTAAACGGATCTCTTCTATCCATCAAAACAACCTGAGTATCTCTGATATATTCCTTAGCTTCATCAAAATATCTTGAATCTGTTAAAAAAAATGCTCCATCACCAAGCTTAAGAAAGAGTTCATTGTCACAAGAGAAGCCGCACTCATAATAGACGGCATTCTCATCTTTTAGTATATAGTTCATCAATTACTTTGAGTTTTTGCTTGCTGTGCTTCGGCTTGTTTCATAGCTTCCATCTCGCCTAAAATCTGTAATAGCGAAATAGTAGCCAAATGATAACCAAATGGTCCAAAGCCACTTATAATACCCGTACTGACACCGGCGGTCATACTCTTTGCTCTAAAATCTTCTCTTCTGTAGATATTACTGATATGCACCTCTACCGTTGGCAACGCAACTGCACTTATAGCATCTCGTATCGCGATAGATGTATGTGAATAAGCAGCAGGATTGATGATGATACCATCCGCATCACCTAAACACTCTTGAATCTTATCTACTATTTCACCCTCTAAGTTTGACTGAAAAAACTCCATCTCTACCTTGTTTTCCTTGGCAACCGCTTCCATCTGCTCGTGGATTTGTTCTAGTTTCATAGGTCCATAGATATTCTGTTCTCTATGTCCTAACATATTTAAATTTGGTCCTTGAATTACTACAATTTTCACCTTCTCATTCCTTTAATAAAAAATTTTATTTATTATATCAATATGTTGTAAAATATTTTATTAAAACTTCCATACTATGCTAATTCCACCTGTTTTTTGGTTAATAGAAGATGACAAACCATCTTTATATATATCAACTGATTTTAGATAAAAAGATGCTTCATATCCCTTATAAAATATATCAAGCGATATTTTGCCTCCCAACATATAATCTAATTTATTCAAATGATAACCCTCGTCTATCGCCTCATCAATCAAATAATATTTGTAAAATTTATTATAATAAACTCCGAATGAGAGTGCCCAATTAAGGCTTTTTCTCTCTTTATAATTTAACAGCAAACCTTCATTTGCACCTATAAAATTTCCGGCTATGCTAAAACTTTTTAGCGGTATGCTACTTAATCTCATAGTAGCTCCTGTTACAATACCCGTATAGAAATTACCATAATCTCCTTTTATATTTACAGTAGTATCAAAATTCAAATTCTTTATTTTTATAGGCCTTGTTTTATAGCCTATGCCATATGAAATTCCACTAAGAAAATGATCTTTTAATTGCGTATCCCAGCCTTTTGGCTTTTCGTGTCCTATGAGTGAATGAAACCATTTTTGCAGATTTCCAGCTTGCGTAGATGGACCGACTAAACCGAAATTCAGACCTAATTCGTTAAAAAAATTTTGGGATGATTTGTAAAACAAGAAATTAAAATCAAGATAACCGGCATAAGGCAAATCATAAAGATTTTTTGCTCTTCTTTGTTTGTCTCTTGGAGTAAAAATTCCGTGTGAGATTGAAAACGCTACATTTTTTTGCTTTAAATCCAAAAATTTTAAAATATCAGGAAAAGTTGTATTGTTCTCACTCATCCATATATAATACAACCCATTTGTATAGTGGTTGTCTTTGCCGACAATAGCATCGTTTTCGAGTGTAAGCGATGTGGTATCTGCATATATAAGAGAATACAACAGTAGCAATAAAATCTTAACTTTAAGATATTTTTTCATCACAATCCTTCTTTAAAAATTTTCTTATTATACAATTTTTTTGGATTTATTGTCTATTTACCGTATTGAGATATACTAAAAAAAATTTACA
>JALUMZ010000145.1 GCA_027055635.1 Campylobacteraceae bacterium | reverse complement strand
TCTAAAAATCCTATAAATATTTTAAACATAACCAATATAAAATTTTATCATAAATTGTACAGCTACTTTAAAGTTTTGGCTAGATAGAATACTAAATATCAAACAAATAAGGCTTTATAACTGATGGCAACAATCACGGTTGATGGAAAAGAGATTTATGCAAAAGATGATGCTACACTCATAGATGAGTTATTAGCAAACGGGATAAATATCCCACATTTTTGCTATCATCCCTCTTTGGGCAAAGATGGAAACTGTCGTATGTGCATGGTAGAGATAGAGGGCAAAAAAAGACCGCAGATAGCTTGTGATACACCTGTAACTGACGGAATGATAATCAGAACCAAGGGCGAAAATATAGCCCGCGTAAAGAGACAAATACTAGAGCTTGAACTCATCAACCATCCTGTTGATTGTCCTATTTGCGACCAAGCCGGTGAGTGTTCCTTGCAAAACTACTATATGGATGTTGGACTATATGACAGTAGGCTAGATACCCCAAAAAACAAAAAAAAGAAACATATAGACCTAGGAGCAAATGTTATGCTCGACAGGGAAAGATGTGTGTTGTGCACTAGATGTGTCAGATTTACCAAAAATATCACAAAAACTCACGAGTTAGGTGTTGTAGTTCGTAATGATCACTCATATATCTCCACATTTCCCGGTACAAAATTATCAAATCCTTATGCTATGAATGTTATAGATTTATGTCCCGTAGGTGCTTTAACAAGTAAAGATTTTAGATTTCACCAAAGAGTTTGGTTTCTAAAACCCCTTGAAGCTATTTGCGATGGTTGTTCAAGAGGCTGCTCCTTATTTGTAGATCACAATAAAGAAAAATACAAAGACGATGTCATATATAGATACAGACCAAGATTTAATAAAGATATAAATGGTTATTTTATATGTGACTATGGTAGGCTTAGTTATAAAAAAGAGAATGAAAACAGACTCTTAAATGCCTATATAAGAGGTATGGAGAGTGAATTTGAGTATGCACTTTTAAAAATGGAGAGATTACTAAAGAGATACAACTCCAAAACTCTGTTTTTATTGTCACCTACTCTAAGTCTTGAAGAGATATATAGATTTAAAGTCCTATCTAAAAAATTAGGTGCACAGATTAATGGTTTTGATGAAAATTTTGATGAAAATTTTGAAGATGATATGCTAAGAAAAAGCGATAAAACACCAAACAGAAAAGCTTTTACCTATCTGAAAATTAAAGATGATATGGATAGTTTGAAAGAGCAGATAAAAGATAAAGATTTTGTCTTGCTAGTTGGCAGGGATGATGTAGAAACTATAGAAAATCTAGGATTTGAAGGATCTCTTGGCGTGATGAATTATAGAGATTTTGAGCAAAAAGACAAACTAGATATTGTTATTCCGACAGTCTCTCATACGAGCAGAGATGGTTGTTTCATAAATTGTGATGACTTTATACAGTTTAGTTCTTGCAAGATAGATAAAAATCTAGAAGCAGTTAATCTGTTGATTTTTATTTCCACAATCCTAAATGACGGAAAGACTACATGTGAAGATGTCTGGAATAGCGGTTTAGGGAAAATGGATTTTTTAAAAGGCATAAAATTTAAGAGTGTCAAAACAAATACTATAAAGATAGAGACAAAATGAATACGGTACTTGTAGCAGTTATAGTTATAAATATAATTTTAGCTCTACTCTTCTCATTAGGGGCTGCACCGATACTGGTCTGGGTTGAGAGAAGAGTGGCTGGTTTTATTCAAGACAGGCTTGGTCCAAACAGATGCAATATCAATGGATTTCGTCTAGGCGGACTTATACAGTCATTTGCGGATATGCTCAAACTTGTCTTTAAAGAGGATTTCAAGGCAAAAGCTATAAAAGAGAAATTTGTCTTTACTTTAGCACCTGTTATTGTATTTGTTTCTGCTTTTTTGTCATACATGGTGATGCCTTTTGCCGACAATTTAGTCATAGGTTCTCAAACTTTTATCATGCAAGGATTACCTATAAACTTGGGTGCTCTTTGGTTTTTAGCATTCGCAGGTCTTAGCATATACGGGATAATTTTGGGTGGCTGGTCTAGCAACAACAAATACTCTCTTTTAGGATCTATAAGAGCCGGTGCACAGGTGATAAGCTATGAAGCATCCATGACTCTAGCCCTTGTCTCTTTATTAGTAACTTATGGCTCTATAAACCTAGTAGATATGGTCAATTTTCAAAGCAAACTACTCTTTGGTTTTATTCCCGCTTGGGGAATCGTAATACAACCTCTTGCTGCCGTTATTTTCATAGTAACTGCTTTTGCCGAAGCAAACAGAACTCCATTTGACATAGCTGAGGGCGAGAGTGAGATAGTAGGCGGATACCATACAGAGTACAGTGCTATGAAATTTGGACTGTTTTTTGTGGGTGAGTATGTAGCTATGAGTGCATCTAGTGCCCTGATAGTAACTCTGTTTTTTGGTGGCTACAATCTTCCTTGGTTAGGAACCGATACACTTAAAGAAAATTTTCACACTATAATGCTAGCTATAATAGTCATACTGCCTCTTTTGAGCCTGCTTTTTGGAAGATGGATTATTAAAAATAATGTTTGGCCAAGCAGAGATGACAAAAGAAATAATGAAAGCAAGTGGCTAATAAGAGTCTTAATACTCATAAACATAATAGTTATAGGGATTTTAGGATGTTTCTTGATTAATGGAATCACAGAGACTACTACAAATATTGCCGTAGCGATTATACAAATAGCAACTTTTGCCATAAAACTACTGTTGATGAATTTTGTTTTTGTCTGGGTAAGATGGACCCTTCCTAGATTTAGATATGATCAGCTACAAAATCTTGGCTGGAAAATCCTACTACCTCTGTCTATCGCAAATATCTTTTTAACTGCTTTAGTTGTTGTTGGGTTAGGAGTATAATATGGGTATAAAAATAGTTCCAAGATATGGTAAAAGCTTAAAAGACAGACTCTATCTACCCGCTATATTTTCAGGTATGAAAACAACTATATCTCACTTTGCAAAAAACCTAAAAGACACCTCAAATATTAAGACAGAATGTTATCCAGAGATGCAACCAACAGATATAACAAGCAGATATAGAGGTGTACACAGATTAACACACAGAGATGACGGCTCTATAAGATGTGTGGCATGTTTTATGTGTGCCACTGCCTGTCCTTCTGATTGTATATTTATAGAAGCGACTGAACGAGAAGATGGAATAGATGAAAAAATGCCGGCGTTATTCAATATAGATTTGCTAGAGTGCGTATTTTGCGGTGGCTGTGCGGAAGCTTGTCCATGTGATGCCATCAGGATGGATACAGGAATTTTTAGTTTTGTTGCCACCAAAAGAGAGGATTTTGTGCTAAACAGAGAAAAATTATTGGCAAATAAAGCTTTTAGGGATGAACTATGACGGATATTCTTTTCTTAATACTATCACTATTTGCCCTCACAGGAGCAGTTGGAATGATCACGCTATCAAGCACGATGCACAGTGCGCTTAGTTTTGTAGTAACTGTCATGGCTCTTGCGGGTCTATATGCGCTACTCAGTGCTTCATTTTTATTTATGGTGCAAATCATAATATATGCGGGTGCTATTATCGCGCTTTTGCTCTTTATTATCATGTTTTTAAACATCAGACAGGATCACACTCCAAAAGAGCCTAATAAATATATGACTATGCTACTTATCGCCATTGTGTTAGCACCTATGGATTACCTATTATTTACTGCCTTTGCAAGAATGCCCCACATAGAAGATTTTAGCACAAAAATTGATAATTTTGGAGACATAAAGATGCTAGGAAATGCACTCTTTAGAGGATGGCTTCTCCCTTTTGAAGCTATCTCGATACTACTTTTGGTGGCACTTATAGGCTCAATTGTGTTGGCAAGAAAAAAGGAGAGAAGATGATAGAAGCCTCTTTTATGTCTTATATATCACTCTCAATCTTACTTTTTAGTTTAGGCATTGTAGGACTTATAAGCAGAAAAAATATATTTATAATCTATATGTCTTTAGAATTGATGTTAAATGCTATCAACCTAATGCTAGTAACTTTGAGTAAATATTTTGCTGATATAGATGGACAGATTATCGCTATGATGGTTATGGCAATAGCAGCTTCAGAAGCTGCTGTCTTTTTATCATTGATAGTTGCAATGTTTAGATTGAAAAAATCAGCAAATATAGATGATTATAATACTCTAAAGCAAAAAGGCACACTATGAGTAGCAATTTTTTAGCATGGATTGTTTTAATACCTCTCATCAGTTCTGCCTTTTTAGGATTGCTGTATCTATACTCGATAAAATTTAAAAAAGTTGCAAACTCTGTTTTTACTTTTTTTGCAATCTTAGCACCTATATCTAGTTTTATCATAGGACTTATCTTTTTTATCTCTTTAGCCAATGGAGCAACTGACTACATGTATGAACCATATACTTGGCTTGGTGTTAACGGATATATCATAAGTATGGGCTTTTTAGGCGACAAACTCTCCATCTTTATGGTGCTTTTCGTTACATTTATTGGCTCGATGATACATATATATGCAAGCGAATACATGAAAGATGATGAAGGTTATGGAAAATTCTTTTCATATTTCAATCTTTTTATGGCTTCAATGCTCCTATTAGTCTTGGCAAACAGCCCAATTATAATGTTCATAGGATGGGAAGGTGTAGGGCTATGCTCTTACCTCTTGATTGGTTTCTATTTTGAAGAACCTCTAAATGTGATAGCAGGAAACAAGGCTTTTATAGTAAATAGAGTTGGTGATTTTGGTTTTATAGTGGGACTCGTTACTATGTTTTTTTATATGGGAAAACTTGGATTTGACTACTATGCACTTCAGGATTATGTATCTCTTGTTCCAACTCCGGTTTTAACCATTATAGGCATATCCTTGTTTATTGGAGCTATGGGTAAATCAGCTCAAATACCTCTATATGTCTGGTTACCTGATGCTATGGCAGGTCCTACACCAGTCTCTGCTTTAATTCACGCAGCTACTATGGTAACAGCCGGTGTATATATGGTCGCTAGATTTCATTTTTTATATGATTTGATTCCAAATGTTGGACTTTTTATAGCTTATATCGGAGCATTTTCGGCTCTTTTTGCAGCTATAATAGCTATGAGGCAGACAGATATAAAGAAGATATTGGCATATTCGACTATATCACAGCTGGGTTATATGTTTATAGCTGTTGGTTTAGGAGCATACTCCACAGGACTTTTTCATGTCTTTACACATGCTTTCTTTAAAGCACTTCTTTTTATGAGTGCAGGAGCTATAATCATAGCCTTGCATCATGAACAAAATATATTTAAAATGGGAGGGCTTAGAAAGAGACTTCCACTCATATATACAGTTATGTTAATTGCGACTCTCTCTATCAGCGGTATGCCACCTTTTGCTGGATTTTTTAGCAAAGATGAGATACTACTCAAAGCTTATATACACCACGAATATCTGATATATGCCATAGGTCTCCTAACAGCATCTCTTACGGCATACTATATGTTTAGACTCTTTTTTATCACCTTTGAGGGAAAAAATTATACCAACAAAAAGATTGAACCTCTTGGCTGGAGTATAAAAGCTCCATTAGTTATACTGGCATTTGGAGCTGGATTTGCTGGATTTATAGGACTACCAGAAGTAACTGGTGCTACAAACTTGATAGATGATTGGCTCAAAGTTTGGAGCGGATCATCTCTACATGTAGAGCATTCCCAAGAGATCATCTTTATGAGTATAAGTGTTATTGCAGGTCTTATGGGCATTGGCGTAGCTTATGTAAAGTTTTTCAAATATGATTTTAATCAAGAAGTAAAATATTCGGGAATTATTTATAATAAATTCTATATAGATGAGTTATATGATGCTGTTTTTGTTAAGGGGCTTCAAAAGTTAAGTGTCTTCATAGCAGTAGTTGTAGATGATGGAATCATAGATAAAACTGTGATGTCTCTATCAAATGGTTTTATAAATTTGGGTAGGAGAGTTGGTAGGATGCAGAGTGCAAACACAAGAGCTTATGCTTTTTTTATGTTGGTTGGAATAAGTAGTTTCAGCCTCTATTTGATATTGAAATTAGGATAGCATCATGGATATAGGACTCTTATCTTTTATCATATTTTTACCGCTTGTTGTCTCATTTATCCTTTTGATTCTCCCTGTGGATATGAAAGTAACTAGAAATATAGCATTTGCCACAACAGTTGTTGTTTTTTTGCTCTCTTTGAGTATATTTTTTCAGTTCCGCTTGACTGATTATATGCAGTTTAGAGAATTTCATCCTTGGATCACCTCTTATGGTATATACTATAGCTTGGGGGTTGATGGATTTTCCATGATAATTTTGATGTTGATTACTACTTTGATACCTCTTGGTTATCTCTTTTTATGGAAAACAAAAAAAGCAAAAGGTTATTGGGCTAGTATGCTTTTGATACAAACAGGTGTCACAGGTGCACTTCTCTCTTTGGATCTAGTCCTTTTTTACTTCTTTTGGGAGTCAATGCTTCTGCCGGTCTTTATGATTATAGGGATTTATGGGACTGGAAACAGGATATTTTCTACTCTAAAAATTACCATCTATACTATCATGGGTTCTTTGTTTATGCTCGTCTCGATACTCTATTTGGGTGTTGCTTTTTATAATGAATTTGGGGTTTGGAGTTTTCAGTTGAGTGATTTGGTTCAAATTACAATTTTATCAAATTTACAAAGGACACTTCTGTTTTTCGGCTTCATGATAGCATTTGCCATAAAAATTCCTATCTTTCCTTTTCATACTTGGCTTATGCAGACATACTCAAACTCACCCACAGGCGGTGTCTTTATACTATCGGCCATAATGGCAAAACTAGGCATTTATGGAATAGTTAGATTTGTCCTCCCCTTGTTTCCACATCAATATGTAGAGTTTGCACCATACTTTGTCGGACTTGGAGTTTTTGGGCTCATCTACTTTGGAATTGCCGCATTGATGCAACAAAATATAAAGAGGATGTTTGCCTACTCATCAGCATCACACCTAGCCTTTATCACAGCGGGAATCTTCTCTCTTAATGCCTATGGCATGACAGGTGCGGCCTTTTTGATAGTTGCACATGCTATGGCAACCGGTGGACTGTTTTTATTAGTTGGAAATCTTGAATACTATTTGGGAATCAGAACCATATCGGGTTTAGGAGGTATCGCCAAAAAAGCACCTCTTTTGACGGTTGCCTTTGCTTTGATGCTTCTTTGTATCGTAGGACTTCCCGGAACAAATGGTTTTGTCTCGGAACTGCTCATAATTTTAGGGCTCTTCCAATATAACCACTATGTAGGGGTGATTTCTGCATTGACCGTATTGGTTGCAGCTAGTTTTATGTTCTGGCTATTCCAAAGAGCTATACTTGTAAAAACCGACAATGATATAAGCGAATTAAAGGATTTAGACAAAAAAGAGATATTCGGTATCTTTGGTCTAGGGGCAGTGATAATCGCTATGGGTATATATCCTCACTGGTTCTTATATAAAATAGAACCAACCATACAGCACTATTTGTTAGATATATTAAAAGTGGGGGTTGCTTCATGAAATATGATGATATAATCTATCTGTTACCTCTTATATCAGTTGGCACAGGAGCTGTAGTTTTGATGTTGCTAAGCCCAATTAAAAGCTTTAATATCTCAAAACTCTCTTGGGTTACCCTGTTTTTTCTAATTTTGTCTTTTATAGCAAATGCTCTAAATTTTGGAAAAGTCTATTCTGTAGCTCCTTTTGCTCATCTCTTCTCTTCTATGTTTGTTATTGATACCTTTTCGGGCTATTTTACCTCTATTATTTTAGCAGGTGGCATAGTCACTGTTTTGGTTGGAACTCACTATTTTGATAAGTCAGACATGCTAAGAGGAGAGATCTTCTCTTTACTTCTTTTTTCTGTATTTGGAATGATACTCCTTGTAGAGACAAAAGAGCTCTTTAGCTCCTTTATTGCCTTAGAGATTGCATCAATATCCATATACATTCTTGTGGGATTTCAAAAAAATTACACAAGAAGAGTTGAGGGAAGCTTTAGGTATCTTATACTTGGTTCTATGGCTAGTATTATGTTCTTACTAGGGATTGTACTTATATATGCGGGCGCAAAAAGTACCAACATAATCGAAATATCAAGCTATTTAGCTTTACATAAATCACAAGATATGACTCTTGTTATAACCGGTGGTATGCTTATACTTATAACATTTCTTTTTAAAATAGCAGCATTCCCTTTTCAAAATTGGTCCATGGATGTATATGATGGAGCACCTCTGCCGATAACTGCTTTTATGGCATCAACTTTCAAGGTCGCTATATTTGGTTTTATACTTAGATTTATACTTGTTGATTTTCATGAACTGAAAAATATATGGAGTGATATACTCTTTTATGTAGCTATTTTAACTATGCTTTATGGTAGTTTTTTGGCGGTTTTTCAAACGAGCTTAAAAAGAATGCTTGCTGCTTCAAGCATAGTTCATACCGGTTATCTTCTAATAGCATTTGTCTCTATAAACAGCATAGGTGAGAGTGCTGCAACTTCTATAATATTCTATCTTATCGCATATTTTCTATCTTCTATGGGTGCATTTGGTATGCTATCATATATAGCTTCAGATGACCACTTAAGGGTTACTTATGAAGATTTTAGAGGTTTTTCACACATAAGACCATATATGGCTGCTATGATGAGTATATTTATGCTCTCTCTTGCGGGTATCCCTTCAACTATCGGATTTATAGGAAAATTTTACATATTTGTAGGCGCGATAGAATCAGGCTATACGCTCTTGGCTGTCATCGGAATACTTGCTACATTTATATCTGTTTATTACTATTTTAAACTTATAGCTCTTATGTATTTTTATCCTAGTTCAGAGATGACAAATGTTCCACCACTAAAAGGAATACCACCGCTTATCATAGCAGTAATGGCTGTTTTAATTATCTGGGGAGGAGTTGGAAATACTCTAATATCATATTTCCCCGGTATAGACTTCTTAATTGATACTGCAAAGTTTGCATATCAGTCACTATTTATAGGATGATAATGGATATAAAACCAAAGAACAGATATATCAAGCCGGATGATTTTGATAAAAATTGTAAAGTCTTTACCGAATTGATACTAAAATACAATAAAATTCACAACATAACCGGTGCAAAAAATCCAAAGCAGATAGAAGAAAATATAGTTGACAGTATCTATCCTATAAAGTTTTTAAATAAAAAAATCAAATCAGCCATAGACATAGGAACAGGAGCAGGATTTCCCGGTCTTATACTTGCTATGTATCTAAAAGAGGTAAATTTTACCCTTTTTGAGCCTATAAAAAAGAAAAGTTCTTTTCTGCATTTAGCAAAAAGTGCTTTGGATTTAGAAAATGTTGATATAATTTCACAAAGAGTTGAAGAGGTTGAAGCTTTTGATGTTGATTTGATAACTTCAAGAGCGGTTACAAAAACCAGTCTGCTTATAGATATATGCAAAAATTTTATATCCAAAGATACAATCTTACTCTTTTACAAAGGCTCAGAAGTGGATAAGGAGGTAAAAGCTATGAAAAATTACCAAATCCACAAAAGAGGCAATCGGCAATATCTATTTATAGAGGATTTGATAATATGATTTTTAAATTATTGGTTTTTGCAGTAGTTGTTTTTATAGTTTATACGCTGTTTTTTAAAAGTAGCAGAGGAAAAGTAGAGCAACCTAAAAAGAAAAATAGACAAAACGATAGTGATACTATGGTAGAGTGTGTAAAATGCTCTGTTTTTGTTAGTGAAAAAGATGCCATCATAAAAGATGGAAAGTTTTATTGCTCAAAAGAGTGTGCAGGTTTGAAGTGATGGAGATATTTGGTCACGACTTTATAGAAAATAGAAAATTTTATTTTATAAAAAATATAGAAGAGATAAAGAATACCTCTCCAAACTCTATAATTTTTATTGATTTTAATAAAGAGCTTATAAGGTATTGCAAAAATCAAAGTATTGATTTTGGAGTTAAGGTATCAAATATCAAAGAGTTGATTCTATCAAGTGCTTCAAATAGCTCGTTCCTGCTGGTAGATAAAAACTTTTCTAAAGAGGCTCAAAACATAGCAAATGAGTACATGTTTGATGCAAAAATTCTCCTTTTAGGCAAAAGTGAAGATGATATAGAATTTTGTGCAAAAAATGCTATAGACGGTATAGTTTTAGATTGAGCAACACGGTAATTCAACTTTAA
>JALUMZ010000144.1 GCA_027055635.1 Campylobacteraceae bacterium | reverse complement strand
AAAACTCATTTCATGGCAGAACTATCACTACCGTAAAGGCTACAGGGCAAAAGAGTTTTCATAAATCAGAATTTAGCCCGTATCCTGATGGCTTCTCCTATGATCAAAATATCAAAACTATATATAACTCAATCGATGATGATACGATAGCCGTGATGATAGAGCTTGTTCAGGGTGAAGGTGGAGTACAACCGTTTGACAAGAGTGAGATACAAAATCTTGCTAAATTTTTACAAGAAAAAGGACTTTTGCTGATAGTTGATGAGGTGCAAACAGGGATATATAGAAGTGGTGAATTTTTGGCAACAAATCTATATGAGATAGAGCCTGATATCATCACATTGGCAAAGGGTTTAGGTGGAGGAGTGCCGATAGGTGCAGTTATGACAAAGCACAAAGATATATTTGAACCGGGCGACCATGGCAGTACATTTGGAGGAAACTTTTTAAGCACAAGAGCAGGTATAGAAGTTTTGGATATATTAGAGAGCTATAAAAACAGCGGCTTGCTTGATGAGACTTTTTTGCAATTTGAAGAAAAACTAAACAAAATATGCAAAAAATATCCGACTATTTTCAGCGAGCATGTTGGACTTGGTCTAATGAGAGGCTTTAGGTGTAAAGATGGGAATATTTTGGCAAAAGCGATAGAAGCTTGTTTTAAAGAGGGACTTTTGGTGCTTAAAGCTGGTAAAAACACACTCCGAATGCTTCCTCCACTAACAATAAGCAAAGAAGAGATTGAAGAAGGGTTTAAAAGGATGATTAATGCACTTGATAAAATATCTTAATTTTGCGATCATAAGCTTATCTGTTTTAGCACAAGCCAACAGCACTAAAATACTTTCAAAAGTCAAACAAAATATATATGAAAATGAGAAAAAGATAAATGAGTTAAATAGTGATACTCTGGAAAATAGTTGGATAAATAGTATAGTAGGCTCTTTTAGCTATAAAAATAGCGATGCTCGAGGAGAGAGGGAAGAGACCAACACATTCTCAATCACTCTAAATCAGCCAATTTTTAAAAGTGGCGGGATATACTATGCTATAAAGTATGCAAACGCAAATAGGGAATTTTTGAAAATTACTACAAAATTTAGTGAACAAGCAGATATAAAAGTTGTATTAGGTGCGCTGTATAATTTAAAAAAATTAAATTTACAAATTCAAAAACAATTGTATATGATAGAAAATGCAAAGATAGACATACTGAGAAAAAAGGAACAGTACAAAAGCGGTTTTTTAGATAGCAGTTTCTTAAACAATGCAATTTTGACAAAAAGTTCACTACAGAGATCTTTGCTAGACATGAAATCTAACAGACTTGATTTACTAAAGACTCTGAAAACTTACAGCAATAAAAACATAGAAGATATAAAATTGCCCAATTTTATATTACTAGATAAAACAGAGTTTTTAAAAAAATCTCTACTGTTAAAACAAAAAAATAGCGAAATAGTCAAAAACGATTATTTAAAGAAGATGACAATTGCAAACTATTTACCAACTGTATCTTTTAACGCCGGATACTACGATACTAGAGACTATGGTAAAAACAGATACAACACTTTTGGACTTAGCGTGTCTATGCCTCTAATCGATCCAAACAGAAGCAAAAATATCGAAATAAAAAAACTGACATATTTAAAATCAAAACTTGAGTTTCAAGATACAAAAAAAGCAGAGACTGAAAACTTTGATCTAGCTATCAAAAAGATAGATCTGATAAAGCAAAAAGTGCTTTTAACTAAGAAAAGTTTAAAACTCTATGACTCTCTTTTGCTCTCAACAAAGGACTCTTTTACAGCAGGAGAAAAGACCATATATGATGTAAACACTCTTGAAAATTCAAAAAAAACAATGGCTCTTGATATAAAAATATTTAAATTAGATATACAACTGTCATTATTAGATCTATATGCGAAGATGAATGGAAAAATTTAGCTCTTATATGCAAGAGTGGCTCTATGGTAAAGACGGCTACTATGCAAATCACAAGGAAATAGGCAAAAAAGGAGATTTTTATACCGCAGTCAGTTCAAGTATGTTTTTTGGCGGTTGCATCGCCAAAAGGCTGCTTAGTGTTATACAAAGCGGTTTTTTAAGCTCTACATGTAGAGTGGTTGAGATAGGAGCACACAAGGGATATCTGCTAGCAGATATGATACAATTTATCTATACACTCAAACCCCAACTCCTAGATACTCTCTCTTTTACTATCGTTGAGCCTTTTGAGGAAAATATAAACACACAAATAAAATATTTCAAAGAGTCTTTTGGTGGTACTATAAAATTGAGCCATGTTTCAAACCTAAGAGAGTTAAAACCCCAAAATACCTTTTTTGTAGCAAATGAGATTTTTGATGCTTTTACCTGTGAGGTGATAAAAGATGACAAAATGCTTTTTGTTGATAATGGAGAATTAAAATTTGATTATATGGATAAAAAAACAGCCAAACTTTCTAGAGATTATGATATAAAAAAAGGCGAAATCCCCTTAGGATATGAAGAGTTTGCAAAAGATATGTACCAAAGTTCAGATAGATTTGAGTTTGTTACATTTGACTATGGAGATAGATATGCAAGAGATGATTTCTCTCTTAGAGTTTATGATAAACACAAAGTTTACCCCTTTTTCTCTTTGACAAAATTTGCAAAAGATGGTGGAATAGATAAAAATTATAAAGATTTGTTCAAAAAGAGTGATAT
>JALUMZ010000143.1 GCA_027055635.1 Campylobacteraceae bacterium | reverse complement strand
AAAAACTAGGACTTCCTGGTTTTGGAGATAAAGCGATAAAAGGTCAAGATGGAAAATGGTATCCGTTTAATAAACCAGAAGATTTCTATTTAAGAGCTTTTGAAAATATAGCTATGGATGCAAAGCCAGTTCCTGATGCAAGTGATGAAGATATAAAACTAAGTGGCATAGAAGAGTATGTGCCTTCTCTTAAAAAAATATGTGGCAACAATTGGAGAAAAACAGCATATGTAATGGCAAGAGGTGGAAGATACCAAGATATTGAGCATAGTTATCAAGGTGAATTTTTATCTCATAGATATAAAAAACCTGTGCAAATATATAATGAAACTGTTGCGATGTCAAGAAACTCTATGACAGGAGAGAGAAGAAGCGGTACAGTGAAGTATTATAAGCAAAGAGTTGTGGGTGGAGAGACATTTGAAAAACTATATCCAAAAGAGCAGTTTCCATTGACTGCATTTGCTTATAAATCAAATGTTCTAGCAACCCCAAATACTTCAAGTCATATCATGAAAGAGATTAAATATACAACTTATGTTGATATAAATCCAAAAACTGCCGAAAAGTTTGGGCTAAAAAACGGTGATTATGTCAAGGTCTCATCTCATGATGGAAATACTGAAGGATATCTCAGGTTTAGACACGGAGTACATCCCGATACTATCGGAGTTGAACAAGGAGACGGTAGGTTGGCTGAGGGAGCAGTGGATATTGAGATAAATGGAAAAGTGACAAAAGGTAAGATTTCTAGAAGAACGGGTGTGTACTATAACAAGATAGGATTAAAAGACCCTAGCAGAAAGATTGCATTGGTAACAGATTTTGTATGTGGTTCAAATGTCAGACATGCGATACCGGTAAAAATAGAGAAAATAAAAAGGGTGTGATGATGAAAATGAAAAATTTAGGTTTGAGTGCGTTAGTATTGGCAACTTTAAGTGCAAATGTTTATGCTACTGATTCGCTTACACAAGCTTTAAAAAACGGTAAGTTTGATGGAGCACTTAAGGCAGTTGTTTATGATGTGGATAAAGCAGCTGGGGGAGAAGAAAGTATAGTGAGTCTTGGTGCAATGTTGCACTATGTAACTGCTCCTTTTTATGGATTTAGTATTGGATTAAGAGCACAGGGAAGTACTTCTCCTTGGGCAAATGCAAAAGAAAAAGCTTTTTATAAGGCTGATTTGTATGGACCGGGAGCAGTACTTGAAGAGGCATATTTAAAATATCAGTTCAAAAAAAGCTCTATCAAAGCCGGAAGACAGTTTATAAAAACTCCTCTTCTAGCAGGAAATGGCTCAAGAATCATACATGAATCTTTCCAAGGATATACTGCAGATATAAAAGCATTGCCGAAAACCAGAGTCTTTGCAGGATATATAAATAAGTATCTAACAAGAACAAACTTTTTGACATCAACTGACCAAGGGGTAGGTACTTTTAGTAAAAATATCTTTATGTATGGTGCAAAATACAAGTACAAGATGGATGATCTTTGGACAGTTTTAATTCAAAATAAAAGCATAAAAGGTTTGAAATTAACAGGTCAGTATTTAGTGGTAAAAAATGCTACTATAGCCAAAAATGGTGCCGCACAAGGCGATATAGCAGTAGGACTTGCTCAGGCTGAATATAAGTTTAAGTTAAATGGCGTGGGTTTGTTAGCGGGCGTACAATATGGTTCAAGCGATGTCGATAAAGATAACAGTAAAAGCGGTGATTTATTAGGTTTTAAACTAGCTACAAAATACCAAGGCTTGATGGCAAGTTTGGGCTATGTCATAGGTGACAGCGACAAAGGTATGCTCTCAGGAGTAGGAATTTCGTCAAACTGGGCATATGCTGGAGATATTATAGGGCTAGAGAGCTATCAAAAAGATGTTGATGCTATGTCTGTAAATCTAAAGTATAACTTCAAAAAACAGGGCATGAAAAACTTGATGATGTTAGGTAGATATACAAGATACATGGATGGTTCAAATGCAACCTTGAACGGTGGAAGCGATTTAGATGCTTATGATTTCGTGGCAAGATATGCATTTACTGGAAGCTTAAAAGGTTTAGCAGTCAAAGCTCACTATGAAAATGTAGCTTTTGATACAGGCGATGTAACAAACTATAGACTATATGTAGATTATAAGTTTTAGCTCCTTTGAAAAACTAGCCTTGTGAAGTTTTTACACAAGGCTAGACACCACTATTTCATCTTTTTAGGCATACTCAAATCAAATTAATGTTATTATAATGAAAATAAATAAGGAAAAGATATGACACTAAATCAACTATATCAAAAAAAACACGAACTTTGGTTAAAGGTACTATTTTCCTCTTTTGCTATACAAAATCAAGAGATTAAGAGTGAACTTTATGATATGGCAGGTATCGAGTTTAGGCATCTAAAGTGGCTCTCAAATAAGATGGCAGAAGAGGGCTTGGAGTATGATTATGAAAAAGATCAGATAGATATAAACAAAGATACAAATTTTGAGATTTTAGCTTTTCTGATAGAAGAAATATCTTCACTTCAAAAAGAGTATGATAAAAATGATAAACTTTTTTTTAGGATGAGCACGGATGAAGAGTATTTTTTGGTTAAATTACAAGAGTTTTTATCCGAGTCAAAGTATGATGCAAAAGTGAGTGCATTTGATAAAAAAAGAGTCTATAAAGATAAAAAACTAAGCAAAACTTCGACAGATGCTTTGACGATATTTTTATTTGAAGAGAGCTACAAAGAGTATGAACTCATC
>JALUMZ010000142.1 GCA_027055635.1 Campylobacteraceae bacterium | reverse complement strand
AAATAAAGATAATATATCCAAAATTATCACAAAAACTATTTTGGAATTTTCTCAAAAAACAAATTTAGAGGTAATAGCAGAATTTGTTCACTCAAAAGAGGTATCAGATGAGTTGAAAAAACTTGGTATCAAACTTGCTCAAGGATATTACTATGGAAAACCATCACCTAGCATATAATGCATGGGGGTATTCAATGGGCTTATTTAAAAAACGAAATTTTTATCTATTACTTATCATTACTGCTATCTTAGGAAGCTTGATAGGGTATTTTTATTTTTTAAAAAATACCAAAGAACAGATGCTTGATAGTTACTACAAAGCAACAGCACAAGAGCTACAAAAAAGAGTAGATCATCTCATAGCAAATAAACAAAAAGCAACCCTAGCTTTGGCAATTACATTAGCTAAGAGAGATGACAAACTTGCAGAATATATAAAACAAAAGAGTTTCCCATCTCGCTATTTCTCAGATCTCATTGCAGCTTATAAAAAGAGCACGCATTATAAAAATATATGGATACAAGTAATAGATGCAAAAGGGATTTCATTATGCAGGTCATGGGCACAACTCCATGGAGACAATCTCTCAAGAGTAAGAAGAGATATCTCGACTATGATGCAACAACATCAGAGTATGACAACTATTAGTATAGGAAGATTTACTCTGTCTATCAAAGCGATGGCACCTGTATTTGACAAGGGAAGATTTATCGGTACTATTGAAATAATGTCTCATTTTAACTCTATCGCCAAAGTTCTAAAAAAAGAGGGATGGAAATCTGTTGTCCTTGCAGGTAAAAGATATAAAAAACAACTTACTCACCCATTTACAAAAACTTTTATCAAAGATTATTATGTTGCTAATTTAGGTGTGAAGCAAAAGCTTTTAGAGTATCTTTTGCACAAAGGAATGAAGCGCTACTTCAAAAATCATTATGAGAGTGATCAGTATAATTTTATAGTATCGCATCCATTGCTTTACCATAAAAAACTTTTGGGAACATATATTCTCATAAAACCTTTAGATATGATTCAAACTGCGGATATTGAAGGGTTTGTTTTTAGATGGTTAGTTTTCGGTGTGATCATCTTCATGGTATTAGCCGGGGTTGTCAATATCTATCTCTATATTATATTGCATAAGCAGAAAAATTATTATAAAAAAATTATCGACTCTTCAAACAACATCGTTTTAGTAAATGACAAAAAGAGTATTGTGGATGCAAATAAAACTTTCTTTGAATATTTTAGTAAGTATAAAACGCTAGAAGCATTTAAGATGGAAAACAGTTGTATTTGTAACTTTTTCGTGCGTGAAGATGGGTATTTGGATAGAGGAGACACTACATATCATTGGATTGATACCATTATTGAGCATCCAAAAGCAAACCATAAGGTTAAAATAAAAATTAATGAGAAAATCTATTATTTTGCGGTAAATGCCTCTTTAATTTCGCAGGAGAAAAATCACTACAGTATTATATTTTCAGATATTACTAAAGAAGAGTTATATAAAAATGAGCTTGAGACCCTAAGTATAAAAGATGCATTAACAGATGTATATAATCGCAGATACTATGAAAATCAAATAGAAAAAGAGATGCATAGTGCAAAACGCTACCATTATGATTTGTCGCTCATAATGTTTGATATCGATTTTTTCAAAAAAATAAATGATGCGCATGGGCATAGTGTCGGCGATAAGGTTTTAATTCATCTCTCAAAGTCAATCTCTAGCTCTCTTAGAGAGGGTGATTCTCTGTGCAGAATCGGAGGAGAGGAGTTTATGATTATACTGCCTCATACCAAAAAAGAAGATGCTATTAAAATCGCAGAAAAACTCCGAGTGATGGTTGCAAATGATAGAGAAATTCTACCTATTACGATAAGCATTGGTGTAACACAGTATGTCAGCGGTGAAGCAGAAAAATATCTCTATGCAAGAGTAGATAAAGCACTCTATAGTGCCAAAGAAAATGGAAGGAACCAAGTTATTATTGCATAATAAGACTTACCTCAATACCACAGGGCATCTTACCATGTGTTGGTTTCCACTATCTACTAATTCAGGATGACTCATGGTGCAGCTATCCTCTTTATATATACATCTGTTTTGGAAAAAACAACCTTTTGGCAAATCTATTGGACTTTGGATTTCACCTGTTTTTAGTACACTCTCGGTTGCAAGAGGTGTATGGATATCTGGTACTGTAGAGAAAAGCATCTTGGTATATGGATGTTTTGGCTCTGCGAAAAGCTCTTTTTTACTGGCATATTCAACTATCTCGCCTAGATACATCACGGCTATATAGTCACTTATATGCTTGACTACACTTATGTCGTGAGTGATAAAAAGCATTGTTGAGTGAAACTTCTCTTGCAAATCCATCATAAGATTTAGGATTTGAGCTTGAATAGATACATCTAGTGCAGAGATTGGCTCATCTGCTAGTATGAGTTCTGGTTTTAGTATCATAGCTCTAGCTATTGCGATTCTTTGTCGCTGTCCACCTGAGAATTGGTGAGGATATCGTTCAAGATAGCTATAGTCTATGCCCACATCATCACAAAGGGACAGAATCGTCTCTTTTCTCTCTTTTTTTGTTAAATTTGTATGAATTTTAAGAGGTTGCTCAAGTATAGTTTTTATCTTTTTTCTTGGATTTAGCGAAGAGTAAGGATCTTGAAAAATCATCTGTATATCTTTTTGTATGTCACCTCTTTTACTTGGCTCCAATTTTGCTATATCTTTATCTC
>JALUMZ010000141.1 GCA_027055635.1 Campylobacteraceae bacterium | reverse complement strand
AAGTATAGTAGTATTTAATGTTAGCTCTTTATGACCTATCTTATCAAGTTGTGCTTGTATATTGTTATTGTTGATAAAATATGTTTTTCTTGTATCACTAAATCTTATCAGAGAAACGATAAGTACCGTTCCTATTAATATCAAACCAAATATTTTTATGTTCAAATTTCTTTTATTTACCATTGTTTGTACTCATTGTATTTTGTGTTTTGCCTGTTAGGGTTTTTAGAAAACTCTCTATGGATTTAACTTCGCTATCTTTGATGATATATCCCAAGTTGTAGTGTGCCATATATTCAATAGCTTTTTTTAGGGTTTTTGCACTAGCATCATGAAAATATGGAGCTGTTAATTCTATGTTTCTTAAAGTAGGAACTTTGTATATACATCTATCAAGCTCTTTTTTTGTTAATTGGTATCTATCGGCTTCACAGTTGTTATATTTAAAAATTAAACCTATTTTTTGAAAGGAGTTACCACCTATATTTATACCGTTATGACATGTGATACATCCTAGTTTTTTAAATAGTCTATATCCTTGCCTCTCTTTTGTTGTTAGCTTTGCTCTGTTCTGAAGAAATAGATCAAATTTTGCATTAGGTGTGGTTAATGCTTTTTGAAACTCAACTATGGTATCTATAACCATTTTATAAGATATAAAATCTTTATGATAGGCTTTAAAAAATATGTCTTTATACTCTCTGCTTTGATTTACTCTTTTTTCAACTAAAATTTTCGTCATTCCCATCTCAATAGGATTGTGTAAAGTTATATCTATTTGCTCTTTAAAGTTTTTTGCTTTTCCATTCCAAAATTGTCTAAAATTAAATGTACTATTTAAAATAGTTGGTGTTTGAATAACATCTTTAGCCCCGAAAATTCCAACAGAAAAATCTTTTTTATCTGCCCAGCCATTATTAGGTTTATGACAAGAGGCGCAACTGATTTTTCTATCTTTAGATAGCATAGTATCAAAAAAAAGCATTTTCCCAATATTTGCTTTTTGTTGGTTATATTTTATATCTATTGGTATGGCTGTGATAAGCTCCTTTGCAACTAAATATAGTGTAAAGAGGATGCATAGCAAAATATATTTCATCTTATAAGCCTTTTTATATATAGAGTGACATTTTACCATATTATGGCTTTGATTTTATTTTTACTAAAGACAATTTAATGATTTAACCAAAATTTAAATCTGAAGTGCAATTTTTGAAAATTTGAAAAAATAAAATTGTAATTTTAGATTTGAAGGGGTTAAATGTTACAATCCTGCTTCAAATTCTAACCACAGAACAGGAGAAGTAAAATTGAAATATAAACACTTAACCATAGAAGAACGATACCAGATACAAGCTTATAAAAAGGCATGTTTTTCAAAAATTGAAATAGCAAAAAATTAAATGTTCATCTATTAACCATAGGAAGAGAGCTCAAGCGAAATAGCAGTAAAGTTCATAAAAGATATAGTGCTAAAAATGCAGATAAAGTTTGGAATGTCCCCTAAAAACTAGACATTTTTTAACCCAATAAAAACCTATTTTTTTAAAGACTCAAAATTATACCTTTTTTCAAATTCATTTGGGGCCAAATAATCCAAATAACTGTGCCTTCTTTTTGGATTGTAGAACATCTCTATGTATTCAAAGATTTTAGAAGCTGCAACTTCTCTTGTATGAAATATCTGTTTTCTGACAAGCTCTTTTTTAAGTGTCTTAAAAAAACTCTCTGCAACTGCATTGTCATAACAATTTCCTCTACGGCTCATACTGAGTGTAATGTTATACTTTTTTGCTAATTTTTTATAGTCATAAGAGCTGTACTGGCTTCGTTTATTGCTCATCACATACCCCTTCTCAGTCTTTTGTATATTTTAACATTTTTTTATTTGTCTTTTTTCTTGGGGTATTACAGTAATTGATATCCTTTTAGGGTAAAATCGGATATTTGATTTTTGGTTTTCTACCGCTTAGAGATCTGAAAAAGGTCTCTATTTTTTGTGCATCTTCATTGCTTATGCCTAAAAGCAGTTGAATTTTACCCATCTCTTTTATAGCATCTTTGAGACTCCAAATCATTCCATTGTGAAAGTATGGTGCGGTCTCTTTGATGTTTCTAAGAGTCGGCGTTTTTACAAGATGATTTTTATTTCCATGAAAATCTCCTATGTCTTTATATCTATATCTTTTTCCTGTATCAAAAGGTTGAGTAAAACCCCCGAGTGCAATGCCTTTGTGACATCTAGTGCAGCCTAAGTCGATAAAGGTGTTTAAGCCATCTTTCTCTTTTGAAGTTAGTGCCTTGAAATCACCATTTAGAAAATCATCATATCTTGATGGAGTGATAAGCGTTCTTTCAAAAATTGCTATCGTATCTGTTATTAGTTTAAAAGTGATTTTTACATTTGGTCCATAAGCTCTCTTAAACTCCTCTTTGTAGCCAATTATATTTTTGATTTTGCTAGGTAAAATATCTTTATGCATTGCCATTTCAAATTGTGTTTGTATTGGTCCTTTTGCCTGCTCTTCAAGAGTTGTGTTTCTGCCATCCCAAAATTGATAGTTTGCAAAGACAGCATTATAAACAGTCGGCGAATTTAGGTGATGTGGGTTTGGATGCCATTTATCTCCTATTGCAACACTAACTCCGTCTGCTCCGCCTAAGGCTAAGTTATGACAGGTATTGCATGAAATTAGACCACTTTTTGAAACTCTTGGGTCAAAATAGAGTTTTTTACCAAGTTCAATTTTAGCATCTGTTGATGGATTTTTAGG
>JALUMZ010000140.1 GCA_027055635.1 Campylobacteraceae bacterium | reverse complement strand
GCATTTCTTGTGAGGCGTCTCCTCATCATCATCTTTGGCACCAATCTCTTCTCTTCAAGGTCTTCAATCTTCTCTTTTGCATAGATTTTTGCCGAACTGATTATCTCTATTGCTACGGTTTTCATTTCACTGCTCCAAATACCAAAGAGGCATTGTTCCCACCAAATGCAAATGAGTTGCTTATGACATTTTGTACTCTCATCTTTACAGGCTTCAGAGGAACAGATATATTTTGATTTTCTAACTCTACTAGGTTTGTTTGAGGCGGGATTAGTGATCGCTTGATAGTTTCACATGAGATTATCGCCTCCACAGCTCCGGCAGCCCCTAGGGTGTGTCCTGTTATAGCTTTTGTGGAGCTTACATGTACACTATCTCCAAAAAGCTCCTCTACTGCTTTTGCCTCTACTCTGTCGTTTGCGACTGTTGCTGTTCCGTGTGCATTTACATAGTCTATATCATCTGCTTTTAAACCTGCATCTCTCAAAGCACTATTCATGGAGTTTAAGGCTCCTGTTGCCTCTGGGTCTGGATTTGTCATATGGTAAGCATCACTGCTTGCACCGACACCTTTTAACTCTATCGAGTTTTCATTTTTTATATTTTGAACCAAAAGTGCTGCAACCGCTTCTGCTACATTCATACCGTCTCTATTTACATCAAAAGGGGTACACTCTCTAGGAGAAAGGACACTTAGAGAGAAAAACCCTAAAACTGTAGATTTGCAAAGTCCATCCGCTCCAACTACCAAGATATTATCATAAGCACCGACACTTATGAGTCTTTTTGCCAAAAGGAGAGCATTTGCACTAGAAGTACAGGCAGTCGAGATGGCACGAGCTCCACAGAAACCAAACTCATCTACCAAATAATCACTCAAAGCATTCATGGAGTATCTGCTAGGGTTTATATTTTTATAACTTTTTTGGGAGTAAAATATCTCTTCACACTCTTGCATACCACCGACTGAAGAGCCTAAAATCAACAGAGTATCAGAAAAATCACTCAAGTTTGACTCATCTAAAACTTTGCCGACTACACTCTTTAAGAGAGTATATATATCATCATAGTGCATGATGCCAAGCCCGGCAGTTGTATCTTTGATATAGGTTTTATCGACTGTGATGGCAGAGTTTTTGGCATAAATTGCATCCATCAAACTTTTTGTATCCCCGGCGTCACACAGTAACTCATAACCGTTTATATAGCTTTTCATTTTAATATCTTTAATTTTAGTATCCTGTATCTGTTTTGAAAGGACTCTATTATGACTCTATCATCCCTGTTTTTTATAGCTTCATTTAACTTATAGCTTACTATCGTCTCAAAATAAGGCTCTTGCATCTCATCTCTTTGGATAAGTATTGCATCTTCTAATCTATCTTTGATTTGATTGTGGGAAAAACTCTTTAAATCAAACTCTATTTCGGCTAGGGCATCATCACTTTTAAGCGATAACTTTTGATAATTTACCGCACTAACCACTCTTATATCTTTACTAACTCCCAAGACTCTTTTTGTAACTTCGCTTGGATTATTTACCAAATCAATACTGCATATTATAGCATTTTTTCCTGAATTTTTTAGAGAAGCATAGATACCAATAAGAGAGTTTAGATATGTAAAATTATCTGAAATCTGAAATATATTTTTACCCCTCACACCCAAAGATTTGGCGATATAGTAACTCGTAGTATTTCCAAGTAGATTGATAAAGTCAAAGAGTTTAAGGGGTTGATTCTCCTCGAACATATAGGTATTTGTCTTTTGGACTATATCGGCATTACCAATCCCGCTTGTCACATATAGTTCATCATCAACTTCAATATCACATTTTTGTTTGAGAAGTTGAGCGCCATATACTCCAAGATATATAAATCTGTCTTGTCTTCTTGTATCAAGTCTATATACACTCTTTAACTCTTTTTTTAAATCTACTTGCTCCAAGTCATCTCTGTAAGAGCTAAAGTTTTTTACATATAGCTTCATTGTAACTTCTTTTTAATGATAAGAGAGGTGTTGTTACCTCCAAAACC
Organism: Campylobacteraceae bacterium; assembly: GCA_027055635.1. Classification (GTDB taxonomy): domain Bacteria; phylum Campylobacterota; class Campylobacteria; order Campylobacterales; family Sulfurospirillaceae; genus JAADIZ01. The sequence continues at coordinate 740 of JALUMZ010000140.1, read as the reverse complement.
AAAATAGTTACACATAAAAGTGCCTCTTTCACACCTCTTGTGTCTATTTAAGGGTTGATATATAGATGATATGGGTAAATTGCAAAAGAGAGTTTTTGGCAAAAATCCCTTATCTATACAGCCTATAAGTGTAGCGATTTCCAGCACTCCGCTAGCTCCTATGGTGTGTCCGATATATGGTTTTAGTGCTGTAAATATCAAGTTTGGCGGAAAGAGTTCTTTTATGGCATTTATCTCTGCTTCGTCATTGCTGTTAGAGCCTGTGGCATGCGCCTTTAGTGCGGTGATATCTTCTGTGTTTAGAGCACAATTCTCAAGTGCTTTTTGCATCACCTCTACACACTCTTGACCACTTTGGCCAACTGAGGTAATAGTCTGCGAGTTACAGTTGCTAAACCCCCCTTCTAACGACCAGTTTGAACTCTTTTTTCCCAAAACTATACCGGCTATTGCTTCTCCTAAAACCAATCCGTCCCTTTTGGCGTCAAAAGGTTTCGGCTTGGTTTTTGAGAGAAGATCCATCATGTAAAAACCGCTACTCATGACGGGTGAATATATCTCTATGCCAAGCACTATGGCTTGCTCTACTATATCCTCAACTATAAGATTTTTAGCTTCAAGCAGAGCATTTGCACTTGAGGTGCAGGCTGTATTTATGGTCATACTAAATTCACTTAAACCATACTTTAGAGCCAAATCTTTTGCATAAGAGTCGATACTTCTCTTTTGTGAATTGTATG
>JALUMZ010000139.1 GCA_027055635.1 Campylobacteraceae bacterium | reverse complement strand
CACTAAACATGATAGCAGCATCAACGCCGACTATATCAACAGGTTGAAGAGAGACTTCGCAAGCTTTTTGCGGATCCCTACAAAGCGATAGAAAATCACCTGCTTTACTTCTAACTTCCATATACTCTGGCAGATATCGACCTGCTTGTCTCATCATCCATACCGGTGTATAAGGTGTTTTTTTGCCAAAACAGGCATCTACAAAAATTTTACTCATCAATGTTTTCCAACCTTTCCTAAAAAATATAATCCAATCGCAAGCCCCATTATAGAAGCTGCGAAATACAACATCTCTTTTGCACCATTATAGTCCGTATGTAAAACTCTTTGAAAAAAGTTCACTATTAAAACCATTACTATGACTTTTGCTATCTTGTCTTTAAGCTGATCCAAGCTAGTTATATTTAAAATCTTGCCTTTTTCGCTTGCCACATCAATTTCAGAAATAAATAGTTCATATATACCAAAGCCAAATATTAAAAGCACAACTCCAATCAAATATAAATCAACTGCTCCGATGATTTGGCTAACAACCAAAGTATGAAAATCATCTAAATGAACTCCATGGAAGTAATAATTATAAGCCGAAATGCACACTTTAAATATATCTGCACTTGCGACAACAAACAAAACTATTGCTCCAAAAACTCCAAATACAACAGCCAAAAGTGTTATAAATCTACTTGACCAAAGTCCCGCTTCAAATATTTTTTCCAGCATACTACCCCTCTGCTTCTATCCATTTTAGAGCGATTCTCACTGCATTTGTAGCAGCTCCGACTCTTATCTGGTCTGCACAACACCAAAGATGAAGTACATTGTCCCTATATATATCTTTTCTAATTCGTCCCACATAAGTCTCATCAGTATCTGTTGAGATGAGAGGCATAGGATACTCATTTTTGCTAGGCTCATCAACAACTACCACGCTAGGGGCATTGCTTAAAATATCTCTAGCACGATTAGCATCAACCCCATTTGCAAAATGTATAGTTATAGCCTCGCTATGGCTTCTAAGTATCGGAACTCGCACACATGTAGCACTCACTTCTACATCTTTATGAAGAATCTTTTGTGTCTCATTGACCATTTTCATCTCTTCTTTTGTGTAGTCATTATCTCCAAAAACATCGATATGTGGTATAACATTTAGTGCAATTCTATGCTGAAATTTTTCTACTTTGCTTTCATCTAACTTAAAAGCAAAGAAATCTTGCATTTGGTTAACAAGCTCTGCCATACCCTCTTTTCCTGCTCCGCTAACTGCCTGATAAGTACTCACATCAACTCTTTTTATGTCAAAAGCATCATCAAGTGGCTTTAAAATTTGCACCATCTGTATGGTTGAGCAGTTTGGATTTGCTATTATTCCTCTATTTTTCCACTCACATATATCGTTTGGGTTACACTCAGGAACTACTAAAGGCACATCGCTATCCATCCTAAAATGACTTGTATTGTCTATGACTACCGCTCCGGCTTCTGCTGCAAATGGAGCAAATTTAGCTGAAACACTTCCTCCTGCGCTAAAAAAAGCTATATCAATCTCATTCTCTTCAAAAACAGTTTCGGTAAGTTCTAGAACTTTATAATTTTTACCTTTAAATTCTACATCCAAACCAACACTTTTTGCGCTTGCTAGTGGAAAAAGATTTCCTACCGGAAAATCCAAATCTTCCAAAACTCTACACAACTCTTCGCCAACTGCCCCTGTAGCACCTGCTATGGCCACATTATACTTTCTCATCATCCTACCTCTAAATTATACTTAAGTATCTAATCAATAATAGCACCAATTCATAGTACAAAGATAACGGCACAATTACTGTGTTAGATTTGTTTGAATTAGCTTTAGCTAGTCCTGCACAAATCTGCCTTATACTTGCACCATTCTTTTTATGCTATTAATTGGTGCTACTATTAGACTTCTTGCATAACCCCTTGTAGTCTCAGCAACTCATAGATAAATCTGAGCGAGGCAGTTTATCTCTTGCGTAGCCAAAGCTACGGATGAGATGAACTAACGAAGCCTCAGGCTTATCTATGAGTTGCCCGAAGGGAGGACTTAGAAGTAGCAATCTTGTATAAAACTTTTTATCGCAATAGCTTTGGCTATTACTCAAAAAAGGTTTTACACAATCTTACCACTTCTAAGTCCTCTGAGACTATAAGGGGTTATGCAAGAAGTCTAATAAATAAAAATGCAAATAGACCATACGATCTAGCCATACGCTATGGAGGGGAAGAGATATTGTTATTTTTACCATACAGTGACAATAAGAGTGCTGTAAATATCGTGGAAAATATCAGAAAAGAGATAGAAGACTTAAAATCAAAAATTACGATTAGTGCAGGGTTAATACATAAACAAATCTGCTCCAATGACAACCTATACGATATAATAGACCTTGCGGATAAACTCTTATATGAGGCGAAACGCAATGGTAGAAATATGATCATCAACTATGAATGCTAGAACACAAAAACAGATTAGAGGCCTATAAGTTATGTAATATAAATACATAACTTACATTAAAATGAAAGACAATTCATATTTCTAATGAGTAAAAAAGTAACACATTATTTTTAATTTGCAACAATACAAAATCTATTTTGAAACTTTGCTCTTTATCTGATAAAAATATGATTTTCTATAAAAAGGAGGTAAAATGGCTCCGGATACTGGATTCGAACCAGTGACCAAGTGATTAACAGTCACCTACTCTACCGCTGAGCTAATCCGGAACACTTATAATGAGGACGAAATTATAGTGAAAATTC
>JALUMZ010000138.1 GCA_027055635.1 Campylobacteraceae bacterium | reverse complement strand
TACCCGTAACTTCTAAATATAAAGTAGATAAAGCGGTAGAAAAGGCACTAGCCGTTTATAAAAAAGGGTTGCCAAAATCAATAGTTTTAGGTGTAACTAAAAAAGCTTGGCTAATGGATTCTAAAGTGACAAGAAGAGGTGAATCCGTAGTAGCAGATATGGTTAACGACTTAATGCGTAAAAAGTATAAAGTAGATGTAGTAATGAACAATGCAGGAGCATTTAGGGGCAAAAAAATCTATCCTAAAGGCAATATAACCAACACAATGTTAAAAGAGGTCGATGAGTTTGGAAACTATGCATATTTGCTAACACTAAAAGGCAAATACATAAAAGAGATGCTGGAGCACAGTGCATCTCAATACAAAAAAGGTGGCTTTATGCAAGTCTCTGGACTAAAATACAGTGTAAAACTTGCCAATACAATGCAAAAAATTAAAAATGGAAAGATAGTTGCAAAAGGCAATCGTGTTATAGATTCAAAGATACTTCAAAATGGGAAATGGGTAAAGATAGAGCCAGAAAGGAACTATAGTGTACTTACTAACTCCTTTATAGCACTTAAAGGTGGTGATGGCTACTACTGGTTTAAAAAATATGGCACCAATCCGCAAAATACTTACGCTACATTTTACTCTATTATGTCCGAAGAGGCTAATGAGAAAAAAGAGTTAACACCAAAAGAGCCAGATGGACGAATTAAGGTTATTCATTAAGTAAAGGAGATGCAATAATCCGGGATAATAAAAAAGAATAAGAGACTTGGTCCTATATTGAGAATAATTGGTTTTGCTTGGATAGTTCAAACCTGTGTATCTCAGCCGAGTCTTCAACTTTAATCTACACAAATACGCGACCAGGAAGCTCCCTCTTTAAATAATTGGAAAAATGGAGTAACCAAGTCATGTTATAACTAAAAGGCAACTCTAATAACAGATGACACCACAACATCTCTAGCTTTTGCTAAGATTTGAAAATCTCTTGCACAATCTCACATTTGCAAAGTCCATTGTGGATATTACCTATTATTAGAGCTGCTATTAATCTTAAAAGAGAAAACAACTCAACTTTCATACTTGAAAAATACAGATTTATACTGATTGTTTCAGCATAGACGGTATCTGTATAATATTGAATACCTGTCTTGACAAGTGTTATCTCAATTTCTAAAGCCCCTATTTACAGTGTTTCAGAAAGTCATTACTTAAGGGCACCTCTAATAAAGAAGCGAAGAATGTGATAACAATAAAAATTTTAAATTCGCAACAAATGTCACAATTATTTGTTACAATATTACAAGGAGGAGGAAACAGATGAAATATATTCTACAATTTTTAATAATAGTTAGTTGCTTGCCTAGTTTGCATGCAAATGATGCCGAGTATATCACAAGTGCCAATACAATTGTGCCTTTAAAATCGAAAAATATTCGATTAGATAAAGAGATTTTACATATTAAATATTTAAAAAATGGCTATTTCAGTGTAGATGTTCTCTATTATCTATACAATGAAGGCAAGAGTAAAAGTACAGTAATAGGTTTCGAAGCTCCACAACCAATTGGAGAGGATAATTTAGATAACCAATTTTTTTACAAACCATATAGCGTACAAAAGAAATTAAAAGCCGAATGGAAGGCAATAAACAGTCAACTTTTTACAAAGGCTGAAAATTCAGGAATAGAGCATTTTAAAGTTAAAGTAAATGGCGAAAGTAAAAATTACAATATTGTCGATGTATCTAAGCTAAAAGAGAAAAAAGGAAGCACCCCATTTGTTGGCTATCTCTACTATTTTAAAGCAAATTTAAAACATGGATTAAACAAAATTCATCAAAAATATACCTGCATTACATCAGGTTCTGTTGATAGTAAGTATGAATTTGAGTACATATTGGCAACAGCAAAAGAGTGGAAAGGTGGTAAAATAGCCGATTTCAGACTAAATATTCAATTAGAGAAATTTGCAGATGTCTCAATTGCTAATACTTTTTTCAAAAGCAAAAACGAATGGAAATGGCATAAAGGAAAAGCCGTAACAGAGACATATGACGATTCAGGCCATATGAAAGAAACACGTTTTTACATTCAAGATGGCAAATTGACTTTTCGTAAAAAAGACTTTATACCAAAATCTGGGCTTTTTTTAAGTGCCCCAAGAGTCAAAGAGTATTGCTATAGTGACGACTGCGAAGTACTCCCTTATAGTGATTATACAAATAAAAAGTATTTAGACTTTTTTAAAAAAGATTATAAATCTCTAAAAATCTTAAAAAATATGCCATACGCTAGACGAGGCTACAGCTTTAAAACTAACTATATAGCTTCGTTTTACAAAAAAATACCTTGGTATAAAGAAGATAAAAGCTATAAAGCCAATTACAATAAGCTAACACCAAAAGAGAAAAATTGGCTAAAAAATATAGAAAAATTTAAACTAAAAATAATCCGGAACCTCCCTTTTGCAAAACGAGGTTACAAGTTTAAAGATGAAAGTCTATATGCTTATTTTAAACAATACAAATGGTACAAACCCAACAAAAACTATAAAGCCCAAATCTCTGATTTAACCAAAACAGAAAAGGCATTAAGAACAAAAGTACTAAATGTAAAAAACATCAGCGACAAAGAGTTTTTTAAACTACTAATTTTTAGAGGTGCCCTATATAAATTCATAACTGAACAAAATTGAACAAAATGTCCGTTAATGTCAGGATTTTACAAATCAAGGGACACTTAATGTCCATTAATAATCATATAGCCCCTCAAAAGGACATAAGCAATAG
>JALUMZ010000137.1 GCA_027055635.1 Campylobacteraceae bacterium | reverse complement strand
CCTTTTTTAAGAGCAAAGCTCCTAAAAAATTCCTCGCGACTGAAGCACGAAGTGTAAACTTCTGTAATTTCATATTATCTGTCCTTACAGTACGACTAATGTTTGACCATCTTCTACATTATCACCCTGTTTAACCAAGATAGAACTAACCACTCCATCTTGCGGAGCAACTATCTCTATCTCCATCTTCATGGCTTCCAAAACCAGTAAAATATCGCCTTTTTTAACACTCTGTCCAACACTACTCACAACCTTAAACACACTGCCCGGAAGTGTAGCTTTTACTTCAAAACCATTTGATTTTTGCGGTGCTTCAACTTTTGAAACAGGAGTAACTGATTTTACCTCAACACTCGCATCAAGTCCTTCGCTGACTTGAACATTGTATTTTTGACCGTTAACTACTACTGTATATTCTCCACTACCTGTTGTTGCCACTTTTTTATTCCCCTCTTTTTTACTTTTGTTTTTATCGATTTTTCTTACATTTACCTTTGCTTCACCTTTGAGAAAAGCGATACCTTTTTCCTTGCAAGATGCTGCTATAAAGACATTTTCATCATTTATCTCTATATTTTCTTTTTCTAAAATACTTCTTACATGTGCGAGTGATTTTGTCTCGTCTTTATCAGCAATATCTACTGCATTTTGGGTTGTTGGTTCAAGTTTTAACTGCTCTGAAGCCAAAGCAACAATATTGGCATCTGGAGCAGAAGGTGTATGTCCAAAATAACCCAAAACCATCTTTCCATAACCTTCAGCTATCTTTTTCCATGGTCCAAACATCACATTATTAAATGCTTGCTGAAAATAGAACTGGCTTACCGGTGTAACACTTGTACCGTATCCTCCTTTTTCTACCACCTCTCTCATAGCTTTGATAACTTCTGGAAATTTTCCTAGTATATTGTTATCTCTCATCATTTGGGTATTTGCTGTAAGTGCACCTCCCGGCATAGGAGAAAAAGGTATAAGAGGAGACACTTGTGTGGCTTCCGGCGGCATAAAATAGTCACTCAAACAATCTTTCAAAACCTCTTCATAAGTTAAAATCTTCTCTAACTCCAAACCACCTAAGTCATAATCTTTGCCTTTTGTAGCATGTAAAAGAGTTAAGATGTCAGGCTGAGCAGTTCCACCGCTAACAGGGCTCGCAGCCAAATCAATTCCATCAATTCCAGCTTCTAGGGCAGCCAAATAACAAGCCACACTAACTCCGGCAGTTTCATGAGTATGAAGTCTTACATGTACATTTTCAGGAAGAAGTTTTTTAGCCATCTTTATAGTTTCATAAACTTTTTGTGGGTTTGATGTTCCACTAGCATCTTTAAAACAGATACTATCATAAGGAATACCGGCATCAAGTATATTTCTCAGAGTTTTTTCATAAAAAGCAACATCATGAGCACCCGTACATCCTGGAGGAAGCTCCATCATAGTAACAACAGCTTCATGTTTAAGACCGTGATGAGAAATTCTCTCCCCACTATATTTCAAATTTTCAACATCATTTAGTGCATCAAAGTTTCTTATAGTTGTTGTTCCGTGTTTTTTGAACATCTTTGCATGCAGATCAATCAATTCACGACTTCCGGTGTCTAACATCACTGTATTTACACCACGCGCCAAAGTCTGTAGGTTTGCTTCAGCTCCTGCAACTTCTCTAAATTTATCCATCATATCAAAAGCATTTTCATTCAGATAGAAAAAGAGTGCCTGAAATCTAGCTCCTCCACCAAACTCAAAATGAGTAATTCCTGCTTCTCTTGCTGCTGCAACTGCCGGCATAAAGTCTTCCATAAGGGCTCGCCCACCAAAAACTGACTGAAAACCATCTCTAAAGGTTGTATCCATTATGTCAATGTATTTTTTTGCCATTTCGTATTCCTATTTTTAGTTAATTTTGTTTTTTAAATTCTTGAATTGAAGCTACGATAGCAGCCACCACAGCATCATTATCTTGAGCCAAATTAGATATTTTTGGAGCTTCTCTTTTTGTATATATAGGACTTAATTTTTTTGTTGGAAAATATTTTTTTACTATTTTTGAGATTATACTAAGCACAAAAACCATTAATAATAGAAATAGATATACCGTGGTCATACCTAAGACCATAAACTTCAAACCCTCCACAACAAGATTGACATTATCCATGTTGATTCCTCCCTATATAATCAGAGTAATTTGGAGTATTTTATCATTTCTTTTATTAAATAAAACCAATAAAATAACTGTAATTTAAGAAAATTACCTTGTACATCGCTCTACTAAATAAAAAATGGATTTATAGTCCAAACCACTATGTTCACTTAAGCCAATTTCACAGGTTTTGCTTGTTGAAAAAGCATATTTTACCTCTTTTGGTATCTCTTCTTTCAAATGTCTTAATGCGGATTTGTTTAACTCTGGAAAAGTAAAACCCCTATCACCAGCAAAACCACAACAACTTACACTTTTTGGTATAGTAACATTTGAACTACACATGTGAGCAACTTTTTCAAATTTATCTACCAACCCGCTCTTTCTTGTACTGCAAGTTGTATGTATCACGATTGGATCGTCAACTTGTATAAATTTTAATTTTGTTGCTAAAAATTCTATTATAAATTCTACCGTATCATATACTTTAAGATTACTTGGAAAATTTTGCTCTATCGTTTTACTACAAGGACTCATATCGCACAAAATCGGATATTTTCCATTTTCGCTAGCATCTCTTAGTGCGATTTCCAATTCATTAGACTTGCTTTTACCCTCTTCTTTATAACCTTTTGAACTAAAAGGCATACCACAACACAAATTGTCTATATTTTTTGGAATTACCACTTCATATCCAGCTCGTTCAAGCAGTATTACCACTATTTTACTAATGCTAGGCTCATCTTTTTTGGCCCTTGGATTTGCCATTGTTCGGTTTATGCAAGATGAAAAATAGACAACTTTTTCCTTTGCATTTAGGATGGTTTTCTTGATCTTGAACTTTTCACCCTTGGGTAAAGATGAGCTCCAAAGAGGCATAGCATTGTTTGTAAGAGTTCTAAGTCCTTTACTTATACTCTCCATCGTACTGTTTGATATAATTTTATTTACCCCTTTTACAGCACTCAATGCAAATCTTCCTACAGTTAAAACTGTTCCATAATTATCTGCTATACTCCATGCTATCTTGTGTCCTAGTTTTCCTATCTGTTTTGCTCTTAATTTTTTAGTTAAATTTCCTGTATCTATATCTATCGGGCAAGAAACAGAACAGAGTTGACAAGTAGCACAAGTCTCCACTCCATCATATTGATATAATTTTTCAAATTCTTCCAACTCGTCTGTTCTTCGGCTATCTTTTAGCGTTGTCATATATCTATTTGATACTATTCTTTGCCTAGGAGTTAAAGTTAAGAAATTGGATGGACATTTAGGTTCGCAATATCCACACTCTATACATGTATCGATCAACTCATCTGTCTTTGGCATAGCTTTAAAATTTTTTAGGTGTATTTTTTTATCATTATTAAGTATAACACCAGGATTTAACAATCCTTTGGGATCGAATATATGCTTAATCTCCTTCATAAGTCTATATGCATCTTCACCCCACTCAAGCTCGACAAAAGGAGCCATATTTCTACCTGTTCCATGCTCTGCCTTTAGACTGCCTTTATATTTTAATGCTACCTGATTGGCAACCTCAGCCATAAACTCTTCATATCTTTTTATCTCTTTTTCATCATCAAAGGATTGGGTAAAAACAAAATGTAGATTTCCCTCAAGTGTGTGTCCAAATATAATCGCTTCGTTATATCCGTATTTTTTGAACATTGCTTGCAATTCCAGCGTTGCATCTGCTAAATCTTCTATAGGATATGCAACATCTTCTATTATGACGGTTGTACCTGCTTGTCTAACTGCTCCAACAGCAGGAAAAAGACCTTTTCTTATACCCCAATAAAGATTGTATTCACTTGGAATATCTGTAAATTCCAACGGACGGACAGGATCAAAATCTTTTAATTTCTCTAAAATTATTTTAATATTTTCATCTAACTCTTTTTTATCGGCTGCTCTTGTCTCAACCAACACAGCTGTAGCATTTTGTTCTAAAGTTTTTAAGAAATCCGGCATTCCTTCTTTATCTTCGACACATCTTAGGGCTGCTCTATCCATAATCTCAGCAGCATTTACACTCTGCCTACAATGCAATTTCATAGTTATCACGGCGTCACATGCATCTTTTATGTCTTTAAAAATCATCAATGCACTTGCTTTGTCGCTATATTCCGGTACAGTTCTATATGTAATATCTTTAATAAAACCCAAAGTCCCTTCACTTCCAATCATGAGATGGGCTATAATATCTATGGGATCTTCAAAATCAACCAAAGCATTTAGTGAATAACCACAGGTATTTTTTATCTTAAATTTTCTTACTATTTTGTTATGCAGTGTTTTATTTTTTTTGATTTTTAAATGTAATTGTTTAATACTTTCAATCATCATGCCATGAGTATTTACAAAATTGTCTCTGCTTTTTTTATCACTTGTATCAAGCTCACTTCCATCATAAAATACTATCTTCATAGAGTGTAAAGTTTTATATGAGTTATCAGCAACGCCACAACACATACCGCTTGCATTGTTTGCTGCAATTCCACCTACCATAGCACAGCTAATACTAGCGGGATCTGGACCTATTTTTTTACCGTACGGAAGCAAATATTCATTTGCATCTGCACCCACAACAGATGGTTCTAGCGTAACAAGCGAATGATCCTCGCTGATTTTTTTACCACGCCAATCCCTTGAAGTAACAATAAGTATAGAATCCGTGATAGCCTGCCCGCTTAAGCTTGTTCCTGCCGCTCTAAATACAACAGGAAGAGAAAAAGAAGATGAGAGCTTCAATATATTTGAAACCTCTTTGGAGTTATCAACCCATATAACAACTTTTGGAATAAGCCTGTAAAAAGAAGCATCTGTACCATAGGCCAAAGTATGTAAAGGATCTGTAAAGACTCTTTGTTTTGGAATTATTTCGATAAGTTTCTCATAAAACTGCATATAGGAGGTATCTAATTTCATATTTTTCCCTTATGTATTGAGGGCACCTCTAGTAACCCTATAATGAAATATAACAAAAGAATATGAGAAAAATATGAGAAAAAAGAACTTGCACAAATATTAATTTGTGCAAGTTTAGATTGGTAGTTTATTTAATAACTGATGATATTCCAAACCAACTTGGCTCTATAACCAAAATTGCTAAAATCAAAACCTGAATAGCGATAAAAGGCATAACACCTTTATATATATCAACTGTTCTCACAGTATCGGGGGCAACTCCTCGCAGATAAAATAGGCTAAAACCAAAAGGAGGTGTTAAGAATGAAGTTTGTAAATTCATAGCTATCAAAATAGCATACCATACTGGATTAATTCCAAGATTTGTGGCGATTGGAACTAGAATTGGAACTATGATATATGAAATTTCAACAAAATCTATAAAAAATCCCAAAAACATAATAGCTAGCATTGAAGTTATAATAAATCCCCATTTTTCACCAGGCAAGCTCATCATAAAGTTTTCAACTATAGTATCCCCACCTGCATAGGTAAATACCATAGAAAATGCTGTTGCACCTATGAGTATAGCAAAAACCATAGCTGTTACTTTTGCAGTCTCTAGTGCAGAATCTTTTAACATTCCTAAAGAAAACTGTCTGTAAGCAATTGCTAAAATCATAGCGCCAACCGATCCAACTGCAGCTGATTCTGTTGGAGTGGCAACTCCGGCAAAAATAGAACCAAGAACCAATACAATAAGTAGTAATGGCGGGATTATAGCCTTTAATGCTCTTATGATTTGTTGAAATTTAGTCTCACTCAAATCTGTTGGTGGAATTGCAGGAGCTGCATTTTTATCTTTAAAAGCAACTATAATTATATACAAAACATAAGCACCCACAAGAGAAACACCAGGGACAACAGCCGCTTTAAAAAGATCTCCTACAGGAACCTGAAATACATCTCCTAGTATAATCAAAACAATTGATGGAGGTATTATCTGCCCAAGTGTACCAGATGCACAAATAGTACCTGTCGCCAATCTTTTGCTATAGTTGTATTTGAGCATAACAGGGAGTGATATAACGCCCATGGCCACAACACTTGCACCAACAACACCAGTGGAAGCTGCTAAAAGCGCGCCAACTAAAACTGTACTGATGGCAACACCGCCTCTTAACTCACCAAATAGCGTTCCCATTGCCTCTAATAACTTTTCAGCTAATTGAGATTTTTGAAGTATGATACCCATAAATATAAAAAGTGGTACAGCCATCAAAATAGTGTTTTGCATAATAGAATATATCCTAAAAGGCATAAAGCCAAACATATCCACACCGGTATCCACAAAAGTTTCCCAAATAGGAAGGCTGTTTTGCAACGCATCAACTACACCAAATGACAAACCAAATATAACAGCAACCGTACCAAAAGTAAAAGCTACAGGAAATCCTATCAATAACATTATAAGTCCAGCTCCAAACATTACTATACCAGTCATAGCGCTTCTCCATCTTTATAATCAACATCCATCTTTGCTGCCTTATCTTTTTTGTAAATATTTAAATTCTGCACAAAATAACCAAAATCCATAAAAATTAGCAACCAAAAAGATGCGGGTATCAAGGCTTTTATAATCCATCTGTGTGTTAATCCACCTGGATCTCCACTTATTTCATGAGATGTATATGACTCCATTACAAAGTCAACCGAATTTGTTGCTATAAGAAGTGCCAAAGGCACAATAAAAACTATCGCACCCATCATATTTATCTTGGCTTTTTTCTGAACTGACCAATTATCATACAAAAGATCAACCCTGACATGCCCCTCTTCCATAAGGGCATAAGACATACCAATTAAAATAAGTATTGAAAACAGATGCCATTCCATCTCTTGCATTGCAATTGAACCTGTATTGAAAGCATATCTGGCTATCGCATCATAAGCAACATTAAAGGTCATAAGTAACATTACAATAAATAAAAAAACACCCATAGCTTTAGTTATTTTTTTGTAAAATATCTCTATCTTATCTAACATTAAAGTCCTTTTTTTAATTTAAAATAAATTTTATAGGAGTTGATAACAAAATTATCAACTCCTATAAAGTTTTGCCACCAAGAGATTTGGTGGCAAATTTTCAGCTTAAGCTTATTTTGCTGGTTTTATATTCATAGTTGTATTTAAGTACTCATAATCAGAAATCTTAGTCCAAGCTCTAACTTTTTTCATATAAGCTTTTTGAGATTCGATTACTTCTTTAAATTCAGCATTTTTTGCCTCATCTCTGGCTAATAATTTTTCATTAGCTTTTTTCATAGCAGCGATGACTGATGGCGGGAAAGACTTGATTTTGATATTTGGATAATCAGTCTTGATTTTCGCCCAAGCCATTGCACTCATATGGTAATTCTCAATATACATATCATATGCTGAAAGCTTCATAGCAGTCTTAAGGATTTCTTGATACTTAGGAGACAATTTTTTAAACTTTTTGATATTTACAAGAAACTGTAACTCAGTACCCGGCTCATGCCATCCTGTATAGTAATAAGGTGCAACTTTGTGGAAGCCCATTCTTATATCCATTCCCGGTCCAACCCACTCTAATGCATCAATAGTACCACGCTCTAGTGAAGTATAAAGTTCACCCGGAGCTATATTTGTAACTGTAACACCAAGTTCTGACATAATTTCACCGGCAAATCCTGGAATTCTCATCTTGAGACCTTTAAGGTCATTTACACTATTAATCTCTTTTCTAAACCATCCACCCATTTGGTTTCCTGTATTTCCACCAGGGAATGAGTAAACTTTATGCTTAGCATATACTTTTTGCATAAGCTTCATTCCGCCACCATAGTAGAACCAAGCATATTGTTCAGGCGCAATCATACCAAATGGCATAGTTGTAAAAGGGAGAGTTGCAAGGTCTTTACCTTTCCAATAGTAAGATGCAGAGTGTCCCATATCATACTGTCCAAGTTTCACCATATCCAAGATACCAAATGGAGACTTATGTTTATTTTTTGAGTCAATTCTGATGATAAATTTGCCACCACTTAACTCTTTTACCAAATTTGCCATCTCATGAACAGCGTCAGTGAACGGCGGTAAACTTGTACCCCAAGTCATAGCTAATTTCCAATGAACAGTCCTATCTGCAGCATTCGCACCAACAGCTATAGCAGCTGCTAAACCTAAAGTTCCTAAAACTTTTCCTAACTTCATATTTTTCTCCTTAAATTGAGTTTTTATTGCACATCATCCATCCACGGTGTCATTTTAACTCTACTATATGACAACTATATGATATTTTATATTTCAAATATTTTGAAGTAAAATTAAAAAAATTATGTTACAAATCGAAACAATCCTTAAAGAGATATCCCACATCTACAACAGTCTCTATGCAATCAACTGGTATTTTTTTTCTAATTCTTCTCATTAAAGACCTGATAGAGTCGATACTTGTAAAGCTACCTTCCCATACAATAGCCTGAATAGTATCAATAGAGACAACTTTTCCTCTTTTTGATAGCAATAAATTTAGAAAAAGCCTCTCTTTTTTTGAAAGATGTTCACGAACTCCATCTATCTCCAAGGCACTATCTTTAAAATAAAATACACACCCCTCATATATCTCAATCACATCCCTATCAAAGTTACATAATTTTTCTATTTTAATCTCTAATTCATCAATAAAAAATGGCTTTTTCAGGTAATCATTACATCCATATTTATATGAATCTTTGATTATATCGAGCTCTACAGTAGAGCTGATTATGATTATTGGTGTATTTACATTATACTCTCTTATCTTTTTTAGTATCTCTATACCATCGATATTTGGTACATTTATGTCTAATATATAACATATATATCCCTCATCTATCGCTTCATAAGCTTTTTGTCCGTCTAAAAAACTAAATACTTCATAACCTTTTGCCTTCAATCTCTTTGTTATCGTATCATTTAGTCTCTTATTGTCCTCTAATAAAAGAATCTTCATCCAATCATCCTTTCTTTAAGTACCTAACCAGAAGTAACACCAATTAATAGCATAAAGATAACGGTGCGAGTACAAGGCAGATTTGTGCGGGCTTAGCCGTAGCTAAGTTCAACAAATCTAACAAAGTAATCGTGCCGTTATATTTTTGCCCGTAGGGAAACTAGGAAAGGTCACATCTATGTCGTTAAAAACTCTTGAGGTACAATAAGTACATCTGCTAGTTTTTGCCTCATATATGCAACCTTTCCTAGTTTCTATTAATTGGTGTTACTTCTGGTTAGGTACTTAACTTGCTTGGAACTATTATATTGAAAATTACCTTATTCACATAATTGTACGCACTTATTCTTCCATTCATTTTATCTTCTATTATAACTTTAGCCATATAGAGCCCCAAACCTGTGCCATTTTTATTCGTACTAAAATATGGATCAAATATTAAACCTAGAATTTCAGCAGGGATAATATCTCCATCATCTATAATTCTTATCTTAACATTCTCATAGTGTGCCTCTATAAAAATCTCTATATTCTTACCATGTCTTGTCTTTGTTAGCTTGTTTTTTGCATTATTTATTATATTTAACAAAACCTGCTTAAACTCATTTTCATAGCCATATATCGGAACTTTTTCATCTCTACATGTAACCTTGAGATTGATATGGGAATAAAATATTTGCCTACCCACAATCTCTAACACTTCATCTAGTGCTTTTTTGGCACAAAAGAGTGCTTTTTTTGTTGACGGTTTTAAAAAGTTTCTAAAATCACTCAAAGTTTTTGACATATACTGAATTTGCACCATTGAATCTTTTACAAATTCATTCATACTATTTTCACTCATCTCATTTTGTTTATAGCTGAACTCTATATCTTGCAATATAGCTGAAAGCTCAACCAAAGGCTCATTCCACTGATGTGCAATTGCCGCTATCATCTCTCCCATCTCTGCTAATTTTGACTGTTGAATTATAAACTCTTTTTGTTGGTTTCTTTGTGTTATATCATCCATAATACTAACAATTCCACCCAAACTTCCATCCATATTTTCATATGCAGTTTTACTATAACTTACCATTCTTGCTCTACCATCAGGAAAATGCAGAGTCTTTTCAAAATTGTCTGTTCCTTTTTTCTGGAGCAACTCTTCATCTTTTTTAGTCTGTTCCTCTGCCCACTCATCATCAAAAAAATCATATACCGTTTTACCAATAATATCTTCTCTCTTGTAACCTAAAAGATCTACAAAAGCTCTATTGCATCCGATATATTTACCATTTATATCCTTGTAGTTTATAGGATTTGGTATAGTATCCATCAAGACTCTTATGAATTTTAGTTGATTTTTCAACTCATTCTCGCTCTTTTTCCTCCTGATTACATTAAGAGCGAGCAGAACTAATATGAAAGTAGTAACAGCAAAAATAATTATAGTTATCCATACAAGAAGTTTATACTGTTCATAAAACGAGAATGGTTTATTTATAACGATATATTTTTTTATATTTTTTGGTATCTTTATTTTATACTTATGGAGTTCATTATAATCAAACATATACTCATTTGGACTCTTTT